>JAIRML010000130.1 GCA_031258665.1 Oscillospiraceae bacterium
CGGACAAACGCCGCCTGTCGGGCCGGAGCGGAGGAGCCGCACGACAAAACACAGCGGCCCGACGCGGCGGCGCCGCGCGCGCAAACCGGGCTGCCGGGTGTTCCTGTGACCGCGCGCGCCGCCAAACCGCGGCCCGACGGCGCCCCCACTGCTGTTCAAGACCCATCTCCCCTGACGTGGGCTGCCCCTGTAGCCCACAACCAAAAATTCTCGTTTTTTATTGCCGCTTCGCGGCAATAAGGTACTAACCGGGCACGGCGGCAAGCTTCTTCTTTACCCAAAACCCGGAGCCCCAACTGGGCCGGGTCGCGCGGACTGTGTCGCAAAACTTCCATTATTTGGCTTTCCGTTCGCCCTTTTTCTGACAAGACAGACAAATTATACCGTATCGCGCGGCCGCGTGTCAATTCCCCATTTTCAACGGCCTTCCGGCCATCCCCAGTTTTTTGTGCAAAAAAGGCACATATCGGCACAGATTGGGGCTTCCTGTAAACAGTTCGAAGGGGAACGCCGCCAAAAAAATTTTCCCGCGCCCCGTTTGAGGCGCGAACCGAGCGCCGCCGCGCCCCGGCAAAATTTCCGGTTTACCTGGCGGGGAAAATGAGATACAATAGATGCGACGTCACAGACATGGAAAAGAAGCGTGCGTGACGCGCGGCGGGGGCGCCGCCCGGGGCAAGGCCGCGGGGCGGCCCGCGGCACAGGAGGGTGATGGATCCATATGAACATCAGGAGAGGCACAGCAGGGGCATTGTGCGCGGCCCTGTGCGCGGCGCTGCTCGCGGTTCCGGCCGCCGCCGCGCCCGTCACGGTGGCGGGCGTGGGCACACTGCACCGGGCCGACCGGCTGACGCTGGCCGACCGGACGGTGCTGACGCAGACCACGCTGACGCACGGCGCCGCCGGGCGCCAGGAGGAGCGCTACATAGAGTGGGGGCCGGGGTCCGCCGTCACCGCGATGACGGCCGGCGGCGACACCCTCTACGGGGGGGCGCTCACGCTGAACGACGTGTCCCGGCGTCTTACGGCGCGGGGGGTCGAGCCCGTGGCCGTCTTAAACGCCGACGTCTTCTCGGCGGAGACAGGCCTGCCGGCGGGGCTGCTGATCACGGAGGGGGTCCTGCGCGCCACGGACGGG
This sequence comes from Oscillospiraceae bacterium, assembly GCA_031258665.1. Taxonomy (GTDB): domain Bacteria; phylum Bacillota; class Clostridia; order Oscillospirales; family UBA929; genus JAIRTA01. The sequence continues at coordinate 1,139 of JAIRML010000130.1, forward strand.
GGCCGGACGGCCGTCGGCTTTCCCCGGGCGGGCGGGGCGTTTCTCTTCAAATCGCCGGTCTATGTGAACCTGACGGCGCGGGTCGGCAGCAACGACAGGACCATCACCATCGACGACGTCAACCGGCCCAGAACCCAGGACCGGCTGGCCCTCTACACGCCGGACTTCGCCGCGACCACGCGGACAGACACGGCGGGCGTCCATGTGGTGCTGGCGGTGACCGGCGATCTCACGGTGGGCGGCACACTGACCGGTACGGTGAAGGAGGTTCTCTCCGGCACGGCGCCGGCGGCGCTGCGGGCGGGCGAGATGGTGCTCTCCGCGGACAACCGGGGGCCGCTTTTGCGGTTGGAGGGCCTCGCGCCGGGCATGGCGGTGGGGCTCACCGTGCGCTGCGCCGACACGCGCCTCCTGTCCTGCGACTACGCGGTGGGCGCCAACCAGCGGCTGCTGACAAACGGGCAGGCGGCCTCCGGGCTGGAGGCCGGCGCGGCGCCCCGGACGGCTGTCGGCCTCAAGGCGGACGGCACCTGTGTGTTCTACACGGTGGACGGCCGGCAGGAGGGCTACAGCCTCGGCCTCTCGCTGACGGAGCTGGCCGGGCGTCTGCTCTCCCTCGGCTGCGTGGACGCGGTCAACCTGGACGGCGGCGGCTCGACGATCCTGGGCGCGCGTTACCCGGGGCAGAGCGAACTCACCGTCACGGGCCGGCCGTCGGACGGCGCGCAGCGGCGCGTGGCCGATTTTATTGTGCTGGCCAACCAGACGCCCGTCCAGGGCCTCGCGGAGCGGGTCTTTGTCTACCCAAACGGGGCCGCCCTCCTGCAAAACGCGCGGCTCGCCTTTGAGGGCTACGCGACAGACGGCAACTACCACCCCGCGCCGGCGCCCGCCTTCACCTGGTGGAGTGACAACAACGCGGTCGGTACGCTGGACGCCGGCGGCACGTTTACGGCCCACGCCCCCGGGGAGGCCTCCGTGGCGGCGACGGCCGGCGGCGTCTCCGGCGGCGCCGTCGTCCGGGTCGTGGACACACTGGATTCGCTGGCGCTCTTAAACGAGCAGACGGGCCAGACCGTCACCGCCCTCGCGGTGATGCCCGGCGAGACCGTGCGCCTGACGGCCGTCGGGCTCGTGGATACGCTGCCGGTCGTGAGCCAGGACAACTGCTTTGTGTGGGATGCCGTCGGCCATGTCGGCGCCGTCGACGCGTAGGGCACGTTTACGGCCGCGGACACCATCGGCGTGACGGGCTATTTGGTGGCGCTGCGCGGCGGCAACACGGTCAGTGTCCCCGTGACGGTGGGGCAGCTCCCGCAGACCGCGGAAAATTTTGAGGAGGCCGACGGGTGTTTCTCCGAGGGCGACGACAAGATCTCCTTTGCCTACGAGACCGAAGTGGAAAACGTGCGCTACGGCCGCCGGGCGGGGCGCCTCGCCTACGACTTTACGGGGCTGCCGGCGGGGCAGACGCTGACACTGCCCGCCGACCTGCCGCTGTCCGGGTCGCCCGCCTACCTCAACCTGTGGGTCTCCGGCGACGAGTCCGGGAACATCCTGAGCGTCAAGGTGGAGGGCGCCTCGGGCTCTGTGACCGACCTCACGGTGCAGACGCTGGACTTTACGGGGTACCGGTACGCGCAGGTGCTGCTGCCGGCCGGCGCGGCGCGCGTGGCGGGCGTGAGTGTCCTGCGCGCGGGGGGCGGCGCGCTCTCGGGCGCGATTTTGACGGACCAGTGGGTGACGTCTCACCACCGGTATGAGGACAACCTGCCGCCCAAGATGACGGTGGAGAAGGCCGACGCCGCGAGTGAGTCCGGACAAATCCTCTTTGAGGCCGTGGTCACGGACGACACCGGCGCCGTCCTGCGGCGCGGCGACGTCACGCTGCGGCTGGACGGCGCGCTCCAGAGCTTCACCTACGACGAGCTCACGGGCCGCGTGGCGGCGCGGCTGCCGCTGGAGGACGACTACCCGCACCGGGTGACGCTGGAGGCGGCGGACCCGGCGGGCAACCGGGACCGCCGCAGCTTCGACCTGTCGGCCCTGCCGGAGGGGCTGCCCCCGAACCTGCGCTTTGCGGACGTGGAGCTCACACACTGGGCGCGCCGCGACATCGCCTTTTTAGACAACCGGGGCGTCCTCACGGCCGAGGAGCGGGGCGGCCGGTTTTACTACGCGCCGGGCCAGGCGCTGACGCGCGCCGACATGGCCGTCTACATCGCCCGGATGCTGGGCGTCGAACTCGGACGGTACGACGGTGTGACGCTGCCGTTTACCGACACGGACGAGATCGCGGCGGAGGCGCTGCGCGAGGTGCGCGCGCTGTACGCCCTCGGCGTCGTCCGGGGCAAGACGCAGGACGGCCGGCTGTTCTACGACCCGGCGGCGTCCATCTCACGCGCCGAGTTCTGCACGATCATCGGCCGAACGCTCGCGCGCGGGTATGTGAAGATGCCGTCGGTGTTTGGCGACAAAGATCAGATCCCCGCCTACGCCAAAGAACACATCGACACCCTGCTCTCCCTCGGCGTCATCGCCGGCTACCCAGACAACACGGTGCGCCCGGCGGGCGACATCACCCGCGCCGAGGCCGCCAAAGTTCTGAGCCGCCTGTATTGAGCGCGCAAAGCGGGAGACGCCCCCGGGGGCGTCTCCCCCCACACCATTGTGCCATTGTGGGCTGCCTCCGCAGCCCTGGGCCCAAAATTCTTGTTTTTTATTGCCGCGAAGCGGCAATAAGGTACTAATGATGATTCTGCACCGGAATCAATACTTGATGAGGAGGAGACACCGTTTGAAAATGATATCAAGCGCAGTGGACATCGAGCAATCCGTGCCCTATGACGAAGTCAAACCGGTCGGCACGTACAACCGAAAGCTCACCAAAAATATCGTGACGACAATGGCCTATTTGCTCGGCATCAAAAAACATCATTTGGACAACGTATATCTCAACGACTGCCCGGGGTTATTTGAGAAGCTGAATGAAGACAAGGCCGCGAGGACGATGCGCATTTTATGCCATCTTCGCAATGTCATGCTTCGGGACTATAAGGCGGTCGAGAATTGCCTGAACGCACTCACCAATATAGACAATATGCCCCAGCTCATAGACGGCGAAGATATCAAGTGGCTGCGCGCTCAGGGGCTCGAGGTCCTGAAGACAAATACGACCGTCAACAACTACATTGTCTTTTTTAACAAACTGATACTCGACAACATCGACAAGTGCAAACATCTGATCCCCAGCTGGGTCACATGGGAATATATCAGAGGATTGTTCCTGATGCCTGGCTGTTATGTATTGCCGAAGAACACAAAGGCGGACGCCCTGAACAAAGCCAAAAAACGCTATTGGGACAATCTATATAACTGCCCGTTCCAAGCGTACGTCAACTGGCCGAAAGAGGTGATGGAGGAGAATGGAAACATCCTCAACAGTGACGAGAAATTTCTTGTTTTGCTCTATGACGCCCACGGTGTGAACTTCAACGCGCACGGCCTTGTGCGGGACGCGAACGACGCGATCAAGACCAGCATCTATCAATTTATCGAGAGAAGTGTCAACGCCGCCCTCATTGTCGACTGCGAAAACTGCGATGTGTACAATCTGTTTTCAACCCTGCACAACCTCAGCCATACGGCCATATCGAAGCTCTCGAAGGTCATACTGTACGACGACCCGCACACCACCTCGGTGTGGTCGTTAATCAGTAAATTTCTTCGGGTTCCGGTTGAACATATCCGCGTGGACAGGGTCGCCCGGCACAAGAGTCTGGTTGACATCACCTTGACCGCCGGGGTGTGCAGAGAACACTTCCAAAACGGCGTGGAGTCCTTCATCCTCGCCTCGTCCGATTCGGATTTTTGGGGGCTGTACAAGGCCCTCCCGGAAGCGGATTTTCTCGTTCTTATGGAGCACTCAAAGACGGGGATCGCGCTCAAAGACGCGATGGAGAGCGGCGGCATTTACTACTGTGCGATGGACGACTTTGGCAAGGGCAATATCGAGGAATTCAAGGAGATGGCCTTCCGGGCTTCGCTCCAGGAATACGTCGACGATTTTAACGAAAATGGGGTTTGGCCGGTGTTCGACATCGATGAGATGGCCGACAATATCTTCGAAGAGTGCCGGTTTACCGGCACCGAAAAGCAGATCCAGAGCGACAAAAACAGATACTTGAACAAATATATGAAAGCCCTCCGGTTCGAGATCGCGGAAGACAAGTCCGAAAGCGTCTCCAAAAGACGTCTGAAAATGTCCATCGGCATATCCTGACCTGGGCTGCGCCCGCGGCCCAGGGCGCAGTTTCTTGTTTTCGCCGCCGCGAAGCGGCGGCAA
>JAIRML010000141.1 GCA_031258665.1 Oscillospiraceae bacterium
CGAACAGGCGAAGGCCGGGACCAACGTGGGTATCATCATCGACTCGGGCATGCTGGCCGACTATGTGCCGGACATGGCGATCTACTCCGCGCCCTATGTGTTCGACAGCGTGGAGGAGGCCCGGCGGTTCATCGACACCGACATCTTCCAAGAATGGGATGAGCAGCTGGCCACCCACGGCATGCGCGACCTCAGTTTCAACTGGTATCAGGGCGCCCGCCACTTCCTGACCAATACAAAGGTGGAAAAACCCGCCGACCTGCAGGGGCTGCGGCTGCGCACAATGGGCAGCGAAGTCGCCCAAGAAAGCATGAAGGCGTTTGGCGCCGTCCCCACGTCCCTGGCATGGGGCGAGGTGTACAGCGGGCTGCAGTCCAAAGTCATCGACGCCGCCGAGGGGCAGCTCACCGCCGTGTATGGCGCCTCTTTGCACGAGGTGATCAAGTACATCGCCGAGACGGGGCATTTCCTGCTCTATACGGGGCTGGTGATCAGTGAGAACTGGTTTCAGACACTGCCGAAAGAATATCAGGACATCCTCCTCGAGGAGTCGCGCGCCGCGGGGGACTACGCGACGGAGCTCACGCTGCAGACAGAGATCGAGCAAAAGGCCGAGATGGAGGCCGCCGGCGTGGAATTTGTGACCGTCGACATCGCCCCCTTCAAAGAGGCCAGCGCCAGCGTCTACGACACCATGGGGTGGCAGGCGCTGAAAGGGAGGATCGACGCCGCCCTCGGCAAGTGAGCCCGACGCGCAAAAAACAGCAGGCTGATCCGGAACTGTCCGGGATCTCTCTTTCTCTTCGTTTTGACCGCTTCGGCCGCCCCGGTCCCGCACGCGGGGGCCGGGAGCGGCGGGCGGTCGGCGCCCCGGGGCGGGCCTCAAACACGGGGAGGACGGTCGAAAGGAGCCTATGTCCCTTATGAAGGCATTTAGAAAATTCAACGAGGCGGTCGGAAAGGCCGAATTTGTCATCGCGCTGGTGATGACCGCCGCGATCATCGTGTTGGTCTTCCTCTCGGCGGTGCTCAGGACTGTCCGTCTGCCGATTGTCTGGAGCGTAGATGTGGCGCAGCTCCTGTTTGTCTGGATCTGCAGCCTGGGCGCCGACGTGGCGCTCAAACACAAGGCGCACATCGGAGTGGATCTGTTGGTCAGAAAATTCCCCACCAAATTACAAAACGCGGTCACATTGGGGAGTTATTTTCTGATCATCGCCTTTTTGATGTTCATCATGTATTATGGCGTCGGCCTGTGTTTCGAGAACTATCTGCGCAAATACCAGACGCTCAAGGTGAGCTACTCCCTCGGCACGGCCGCCGTCCCCGTGGGCTGTTTTTTCATGTTGCTGACAACGGCGGAGCAGATCGTCGACCTGCGCAAAAACTGGGGTAAGCCCAATGTCGTCTGAGGCCGCTCGGCAGACAATCCGACAGAGATAGTTTTTTATTGCCGCGAAGCGGCAATAAAAAACAAGAATGCGGGCTGTGGGTTGTGGGCGCAACCCACGTTGGTACTTTGCTGCCGCTTCGCGGCAGCAAAAAACAAGAATTTGGGTTGTGAGCGCAACCCATGCTGGGGGAGATCCGTATGGGCTTGGTAGCGATTTTGTTTTTGTTCTTGCTGCTGTTGAATGTTCCGCTGGCGTACACGATCGGGGTGTCCAGTCTGGCGTTCTTTCTGGTGACGCCGGATATCTCGCTGGCCATCCCCGTGCAAAAGATGGTCAGCAGCACACAGAGTTTTCCCCTGCTGGCCGTTCCGTTTTTTGTCATGGCCGGCAACCTGATGAACGCCACGGGCATCACCAGGCGGCTGATCCATTTCAGTACGGTTCTCACGGGCCATATGCGGGGCGGGCTCGCCCATGTGTCCTGCGTGCTCAGCGCGCTGATGGGGGGCATCTCCGGGTCCGCCAACGCCGACGCGGCCATGGAGTCCCGCATCTTGGGGCCGGACATGGAAAAGCGCGGCTATTCGAAGGGGTATTCGGCGTCCGTCATCGCCCTGACCAGCCTGATCACGGCCACCATCCCCCCCGGCGTGGGGCTGATCCTGTACGGCGTGACGGGCGGCGTCTCCATCGGCAAGCTCTTCACGGCCGGCATCATCCCCGGCATCCTCATGATGTTCATCCTGATGTTTGTCTCCGGCCGCATCGCCAACCGGCGCAACTACCCGGTGGAGCGTGAGCGCCGCCCGACATCCAAAGAGGTCTGGCAGGGCCTCAAAGAGAGTGTCTTTGCGCTGCTGTTTCCGGTGATCTTGATCGTCGGCATCCGGTTCGGCATTTTCACGGCGTCGGAGGCGGGCGCCTTTGCCGTGGTGTACGCCTTTGTCATCGGCGTGTTCGTTTACAAGGAGCTGACGTGGAAGGCGTTTTTGGAAGTCATGCTGAACACGGTGAAGGACAACGGCGTGATCATGTTTATCATCATGGCGTCGGGGATCTTCGGCTACGGCATCATCTACGACAGAGTGCCGCAGTCCATGGCGAATTTCATCGTCGGCATCAGCAGCAGCCCCTGGATTGTGACGGGCGTCATCATGATCTTCGTCTTTATCGCCGGTATGTTCATGGAGGCCACGGTCAACACGCTGCTGCTCACCCCGATTTTTCTGCCCATCATGGTGCAGTACGGCGTGGACCCCGTGCACTTCGGCATCGTATTCATGACGATTGTGACCATGGGCGGCATGACGCCGCCGGTCGGTGTGACCATGTACACGACCTGTTCGATTTTAAAATGCCCGGTGGAAAACTATGTAAAAGAGAGCATCCCGTTCATTGCCGCGGTGGTCGCTGAGGTGGCGCTCCTGGCCATCTTTCCCCAGATCTTTATGTGGCTGCCCAATTTGGTATTTGGAGGATAATTGCCTTGAAGATGATCTTGCGGTGGTTTCCCAACGGAGACGACAGTGTCACCCTGGAGCAGATCAGGCAGACGCCGGGCGTCTCCGGGGTGGCCGCCTGTCTGCCCCACATCCCGGTGGGCGCGGTGTGGGGGCTGGATGAACTGCGGGCGCTGCGGCGGGAGATCAACGACGCCGGGCTTGAGATGGAAGTGATCGAGAGCGTCAACATCCACGAGGACATCAAAAAAGGGCTGCCCTCGCGGGACAGATACATTTACAATTACATCGAGACGATCAAACATCTGTCCGCCGTGGGCGTCAAGTGTCTGTGTTACAATTTCATGCCCGTGATGGACTGGGTGCGCAGCGACCTGGCCCACCGGCTCCCCGACGGTAGCAGCGTCATGGCGTATCGGCACGAACGCGTCCTGTCCGTGGAGCCCAAGCGCATGGCCGCCGCCATGGTGGGGAAGTCCCGGGGGTTTTCTCTGCCGGGCTGGGAGCCGGAGCGGTTCGCGGCCATGGCCGCCGACATCGAATTTTATCGGGAGATCACGGCGGAGGACTACTGGGCGCACATGCGGTATTTTTTGGCGGCGGTGGTTCCCGCCGCCGAGAAATACGATGTCAAGATGGCGATCCACCCCGACGACCCGCCGTGGTCCCTCTTCGGGCTGCCCAAACTGGTGGACGGCGCGGACAACATCCGCGCGTTTCTCGGGCTGTACGAGAGCCCGTACAGCGGCCTCACGCTCTGCACGGGCAGCCTGGG
>JAIRML010000169.1 GCA_031258665.1 Oscillospiraceae bacterium
GCCTGTAGTTTCCGCCCATTTTGTGGTCTGATATAAGCTTGCGCTTTTCAGTATGTCCATATTGGACATACTTTGCCACGGGAGGTTGCCGATACGCATGGTTGCCATGATCCGGACCTTGGGCATCAGCATATCAAGCAGCAAGTCGTCGGCCGTTATGTGCGGATAAATTCTGCTCTCGGAGGATAATCCACGTTTCCTGTCGAGGATTAAGCCCGCCATTTCCGTGTTTTTGGTGACATCATAATCGCCGTCTTCGTTGCGGTCGTATATTTTCCTGTTGTACATCTGAAGCTGCGAAGTCAGCGGAATATGGCAGTATAAGACAACTTTCCCCTCAACTTCAATGTCTTCAAGTTCAACAAACAGCGTTGGATTAAACATTTGCGGATTGTTCAGCGCATTTGTAAAATCCTTTTTCAACTGTCTCACAGCCTCCGGAGCGACACCCGTAATCGTGCCGTCATCTTCAATGCCGATAAGCATATCGCCGCCGTATCTGTTTGAGAATGCGCATACCGTCTCAAAAACCGTATGCGACAATTTGTCGCGACAGCGTTTGAATTCGACCGCAAGCCCCTCGCCGTCGCGGAGTAGTTTTTGAATTTTTGCATTCATTACCGTGCCCCCTTAACGTTTTTCACGCCCGGCCTTTTCACCCGCGGCGAGCTGCGACATGAGCTTGAGGGCCGCCTGTGTTTTTTCATAATCCGCAATGTCGACGAGCACATAACGGCCCCTGCCGTTTTTGGTGAGGAATACAGGTTCCCCAATGGCAACATCCCGCAAGACCTCGTTGTAGTTCCGCAAATCGGAAACAGGTTTGATGGTCGGCATAGTGTATCACCCCTTGAACGCAGTATACCACGGTTCTTCGTAAAATTCAACGCTAAATTTTACAGCAGCGTGTGGCCGCGCACACCGACGAGCGCCACAAACTTCCACGCAAAAACGGAAAGTATTGGAAAACACATCCTCTTGAAAAGGCATACCTTTTCGGTGGTATGCCACAGAACCCAACATCTTTATTATATTACATAAACTTTTTAAAGTCAAGCACTAAGAGGCAAAAAGTTTGTGCATTTCGACAGAAAAACCGGAATGGATGCCCCAAAAAGACACATTTTAAAAAGGTATAGGTTTCCACGCGGGGGCCGCAGGAGAGAGAGGCGATGCGGTGAGAAGACAGAAGGACAAAGACAAACAAGAAGGGACATGTTCGAACCGGGAGGGACGCGGCGGCCAGGGGCCGCATTTTTGTCACGAAAACCAAAATTTAGGAGGATCTTTATGTGTACTGTGGGACATAGCACGGCGAAAACATGGGCAAAGAGATTGACAGTGTTATTTGTGGCATTTCTGATTTTTGGCGGCGCCTTGGAGACGATGCCGCCGGTGTTGACGGGCGGCGCGGCAAACACCGCGGCTGTTTCGGCGGCGGAGGTGGCCTATGACGGCGCGCGCGCACTTCGCTTCAACGAGGGCTGGAAGTTTAAGTTGCTGAACCTTTACAATTTCAACGACACCGCGCTCGACAACGCCGAGACCGGCGCGCGGGCGCTCGGCTACGACGACAGCGCGTGGCAGGACGTCGATCTGCCGCACGACTGGAGCATCTACCAGGCGTACGAAAACACCAACGGCATCAGGGCAAACCAGGGCGCCCTGCCGGCCGGCACCGGCTGGTACCGCAAGAGCTTCACGCTGCCGGACGAACTCAAAGGCAAGGCGGTCACGATCCGGTTTGACGGTGTCATGCAGGTCAGCGAAGTGTTTGTCAACGGTGTGCAGAACACGAGCGAGTGGAAGCAGTATCTGGGCTATGTCACGTTTGCGTACGACATCACCGACTACCTCAAGTTCGACGGACAGACGAACACCATCGCGGTGAAGTGCCAGTCCAGCAACAACGGCTCGCGCTGGTACCAAGGCGCCGGCATTTACCGGAATGTCTGGCTGACCGCGACCGACCCGGTCCGCGTGCCGGAAAACGGCGTGTTCGTCACGACGCCCAAGGCGGGTCTCGCCCCGGAGTACGCGCTGTATACGAAGATCGCCGACCCGACGAGCGCGCGGGCCGTCATCCGCACCGACGTCGCCAACGGAAGCGCCGCCGGGCGGACTGTGTCGGTTCGCTCGACGGTCTATAACAGAGAGGACGGCGACGTCGCGGCGGTCACGACGGAGAACGTGGAGGTGCCCGCGAACGGCACGGGCCAGATTGTCCAATCCGTCGACGTCCCGCATCCGGCGCTGTGGTCCGTCGACGCGCCGAACCTCTACTGGGTGAAGACAGAGATCCTCTCCGGCGCGGCGGTCCTTGACAGGACCGACACGCGGTTCGGCATCCGCTACATCGACATAGATCCGGACAGCGGCCTGTACCTGAACGGCGTGCAGACGCCGCTGAACGGCGTCTGCGAGCACAGCGACCTCGGCCCGCTGGGCATGGAGACCTACGCGGCCGCTGTGGACAGAAGGATCCGAAAGCTCAAGTCCATGGGCGTCAACGCCATCCGGACGGCCCACAACCCGGTCTCGCCGGAGTACATCGAGGCCTGCGACCGGTTGGGCATGCTGGTCATGGAGGAAGCCTTTGACATGTGGCTGATGAGCAAAAGCGGCCAGGACTACACCCCATACTTCAACAAATCGACCGCGGACGGAACCACAGTGGTGTTCTCGGTCAGCGGCGGCACGCTGAACTGGAACAACCCGGATCTCACGCCCAACTGCAAACGCGACATACAGGCCATGGTGGATAGGGACAAAAACGCGCCGTCCGTCTTCACCTGGAGCACGGGCAACGAGATCACCGACACGATGAGCGCCTCCGGACTGCCGATTGTCAGCCTGCTGGCGCAGTACATCCGGGAGATCGACCCGACGCGCCCCGTGGCGTCCTGCCCGCCCACATGGAACGGTTGGTCCGACGGCGGCTATATGGAGCAAAACATGGCGCTCGTCGACATCGCCGGCTTCAATTACGCACACACGCGCTACGACGGATTCCACCAGAGGCACCCCGCGGTGGCCGTCGTCGGCTCCGAGACGGTCTCCGCCTACTACACCCGAGGCGCGTACTTTGCCGAGACCTACGGCCAGCGGGTGGGAAAGCGCGACAACAATCAGTCCAGCAACTATCCGTTTGAGTACACCTTCTCCCTGGCAAACACCTCCCTCACGGCACACCGGGACTCGCCGTTCGCGTTGGGTGAGTTCGTCTGGACGGGGCATGACTACCTGGGCGAACCGACGCCCCACGGCTGGCCCTCCATCAGTTCGGTGTTCGGCATCATCGACACCTGCGGTTTCGAGAAAGACGCGTTCTACCTGTACAAGAGCGCCTGGACGGACATCCCCGTCGCCCATCTGCTCCCGCAAAACTGGACCAAATGGAAGCTCGGCGACCAGGTGCCCGTCATCGTGTACACGAACGCGCGGAGGGTGGAACTGTACCTGAACGACGCGTTAATCGACACAAAGACCTACGACAGGGCGACGGCCAACCCGATGTACCTCGAGTTCGGGCGCGTCACATACGCGCCGGGCGAGCTGAAAGCAATCGCCTACGACGCGGACGGCAACGTCGTCGCCACGGACAGCGTGTATACGGCGGACAAGGCCGCGCGCGTCGAATTGGCGCCGGACAGGGCCTTTGTCAAAAACGACGGGTACGACCTCGTGTATGTCGAGGCCACCGTCCGGGACAGTGCCGGCCTCACGGTGCCCGACGCCGCGAACCGGATCATGGTCGACGTCACGGGCGGCCGGGTCGTCGCCGTGGGCAACGGCGACCCCACCGACCACGAATCCCAGCGTGGCCGCAGCGACCGCCGGGCCTTTTACGGCAAGGCGCTCTTCATCGTCGCCCCCGACAAAGGCTATGAGGGCGACATCACCGTCACCGCGACCTCGGCCGGGCTCTCGTCCAACACCGCGATTGTCCGGGCGGTGTCGGAGGATCTCGGCGACGGGACCCTCGTAGAGACGTACGAAAAACCCGAGATCACCGTCGGCGTGGGCGTCACGCCCGCGATGCCGCAGAACATCCGGGTGGTCCTGGACAACGGGCTGATCCAGGAGCGCGCGGTCAGCGAATGGGATCTCGGCGGCGTGAACCTCGGCCAGGCCGGCGGCTACACCGCGTATGGGGCCGCCGACGGCGTGCCCTTCCGGGTCGAGGCCGCCCTCCATGTCAAGGAAGTGGCCGGCGTAGGCGACGTCGAGGTCACGACGATCACCGGCGTCTACCCGCCGCTGCCGAAGTTCGTCACGCTCACGTACGCGGACGGGGAGATCGGTGCCGCGCAGGTGGCGTGGGCGCCCGTCGCGGCGCCCCAGTACGCGCAGATCGGCGCCTTTGCCGTCGCGGGCCAGGTTGGGGCGTCGCTCACGGCGCACGCCGCCGTCACGGTCAAGCAGCCCGCCTCCGTGCGGGAGATTGACGTGGTCACGACGGCGGGCGAGTACCCGACGCTGCCGTCGAGCGTCGCGGTCGTGATGAACGACGGCGGGGAGGATACGCTGCCCGTCACATGGACGGTGACGCCGGACGACTACGCGTACCCCGGCGCGTGGCGGATCTTCGGCAAGGTGCTGGGGTCCGACAGTGTGGCGGCCACGGCAAACCTGCGCGTCCGGTCCCGCGTGTACCTCAGCGACATGACATGGGAGAGCGCGGTCGGGCAGATCGTCAAAGACAAAACGGTCGGCGGCAGCACGCTCAGTGCGCGGAACATGCAGGGCGCCGCGCCGACGTACTACACGAAGGGCATCGGGACCCTGGCCGATGCCACGCTGACCTACGACATCGCCGGCAAGGGATACGACGACTTTTCGGCCCTTGTCAGCCTCGGCTTTGACTATGGTCAGGGCTATCCGGGCGCGGTCAATTATCAGGTCTATCTGGACGGCGCGCTCGCCTACGAGAGCGGCTTCATGACCCACGCCGACGCGTTCAAACGGATCGATCTCTCCGTCAGGGGCGTTTCCGAATTGAAGCTGGCCGCCGTCGGGTCCGGCGACTGCGAGCAGAAGTACAACCTGGCGGACTGGTGCGACGCGCAGTTCCTCGCGGACAACATCGTGGTGGACGCGGAGTCGATCTCGCTGCCAAAGCAGATCTACACGAACACGCTGCACACGCTGCCGAATGTGAGCCGGCTGCCGTACACGGTCGAGGCGGCGCTGCCGGGCGCGGGGACGGGCACCTTTAAAGTCGCGTGGCCGGCGCTGACGCCCGAACTGTTCCAGGCCGCGGGCGTGCACACGATGGAGGGCGTTCTCGCGGGCACGGCCCACGGCGGCGCCGTGTCGGCAAAGATCATCACGGACTACAAAAACGCGGTGTCCACGCCAAACTTCCACAATCTGGTGGGCATCTGGAGTGAGACGGAGTCCTTCGACTACCCCGAGATCGCGTCGGCCGCTTACGGCACCAAGAAGAGCTTCAGCGCCTTTGCGCTCAACCCGCGGCTCGTCTACGCGGCGACCGCCAACATGATCATAGAGAACGTCCACAACTACGGCTTCGATTTCGGCGCCTACCCCAGCGCGGCCGGCGCCGGCCAGGGGCTCATCTTCGCGGCGCCGAACCTGTCGTACTTCCAGGTGACGAGCGTGTCACAGACGGCGGCGCAGTCCGACGGCAACAGCTTTACCTTCGATGTCTCGCCGGACGGCGAGACGTGGACGGCGCTGCCGGGCGCCGACTGGACGAAGAGCGGCATCTTGTCCGGCACAGGCAGCGGCGGCACATGGCCGCGCAGGACCTACACTTCACACGAAGAGGCGATCCCGGCCGGGGTGAACTTTCTGCGCGTGAACTACCCGTCCGGGACGACATGGAACTTCAACATCACAAGCGTCGCGCTGCGGGGCGGCGGTGAGAGCAATCTGTCGGGCTTCAAGCTGGCCGGCTACGAGGGCGCCGTCGACCGCGCCGCGCGCGCCGTCAGCGTGATTGTGCCCCAGGAGCTGGACATTGCGCGCGTCGAGCCGGAGATCACCGTGAGCGCGGGCGCGTCGTACAGCCCGACGGGGCCCCAGGACTTCACAAAGCCGGTCGTCTATACTGTGTCGAACGACATGGCGGAAAAGAAGTACACCGTCACCGTGAGCAGGGGCTTTACGGTCCGTTTCGACTTAAACGGCGGGGCGATTGACGGCAATCCGGACGCCGTCGCCGTCCTGGTTCGGGCCGGCGGCGCCGCCGGAGCGCCGGCCGCGCCGCCCACCAAGAGCGGCTTCGCGTTCAAGGGCTGGGCGGCGAGCCCCGCGGGCAAAACGGCGGTGGATCCGGGCGCCGCCGCCGTCACGGAGAACACGGCGTTCTACGCGATCTGGGAGAAGGTCCTGCGGTTCGAGGTGGCCGCGGAAGCCGACGCGCACTTCCAGACATGGCAGGGTGAGAAGGCCAACAACTACAGCACGGGCGACATGAAGCTGCGCCGGTCCGGCAACACCGGCAGCACCGGCCTGTTCGGCGAGAAATTTACCAGCACATCCACCTCGGACAGCACCGATATGAAGACGGCTTTGATCAGATTTGACATCGGACAGTTCAAGGAAGAGGACGTGAGCTCCGCCACGCTACACATCTGGAACCAGGGCTATGGGAACGGCTCCGCCGCGGCCAGCGTCGAGATGATCGTGGCCAGGGCCTCCTCGAACTGGGTGGAAAATCAGGTGACATGGAACCGATGGCTCGCGGACAGCGGCGTCTTTTATGTGGACGAGGGCGTGGCGGCGACGGCGCCGTTCGCGCCGTCGTGGGGCAAGCCGGAGGTCAGCGTGGATGTCACGGGTCTCTTCAAGAACGTGCCGGCCGGCGAGGACAAACTGAGTCTCGCGCTCAGCCTGACCAGCGCGAGCTGCGACTATCTGTTCATCTCCAAAGAGCGCACCGGCAGCGGCGACGAGCAGAGGCGGCCGATGCTGGTCGTCGAACTCGTCGCGCCCCCGACCGCCCAGGAGGTGGTCTTCGCGCTGAACGGCGGCAGCGGCGACGCGCCGATCCTGCCGGCCCTGGAGCCCGGCGAGACGTTCGAAGCGCCGCGCGCGCTGGGCCTGACCGGGCCCGCGGGCAAGCTGTTCAAAGAATGGAATACGGAAGAGGACGGCACGGGCGCGGGGGTCCTCCCCGGCGGCACCGTCGCGATGCCCGCGGAGGGCCTGACGCTGTACGCGATCTGGGCGGAGGCGAAGGGTATGCTCGTGTCGCACGACGCGGACGGGGCGGACGCCCACAGAGTCGCGCGCGTGACCGTCAGAGCCCTGGCGCCGGGCGAGGCCCGGCTGATCCTCGCGTCTTACGGCGCCGGCGGGGCGCTGCTGTCCGTCCGCGCCTACGCGCTCGACGCGGACGGACAGCAGGAGCAGGACATCGCCGTCGACTTTGCATCCGCCGAAGGCGCGCGCGTAACCGCCTTCCTGTGGGGCGGCGGCCATGCGCCGCTGGCCGAACCCATGGCCGTGCGATGACCGCCGGCCGGCACAGACAACAACCCCCCGAAGCCCCGCCATCCTTTGTGGAGGGGGGGGCTTCGGCCGCACGGCGAACCCGGACACAGGCCGCAAGGCCGGGGCCGGCGGCACAGTCACCACGTGATGAGCCTTCGTTTTTGGCCCCATACAAGGAATCTGCCGCGGAAAAAGCTGAACAGAGGCCCGGTGAAGAACGTCATGAGGACGGTCCCCAGGCCGATCTTGCTCCCCATGAGAACCCCAGCGGCGACACAGAGGAGATCCGTCCCGATCCGAACAAAGCGGTAGATGTTCTCGTGCCCCAGTTTCGCGGCCGCGACAAGCCCAACGGCGTCGTAGGGCGAGACGCCCACATGCGTGTTGAAATAGACCCCGGAGCCGACGGCCACGAGCACGATGCCAAAGAGCATGATACAAACGCGGAGAACAAAAGGCAGCGCGGCGGCGGTCTCAGACAAAGTTACCGCGCAAAGAAAGAACGAAAAATC
>JAIRML010000070.1 GCA_031258665.1 Oscillospiraceae bacterium
CCCCTCGTTGGGCCGCACGTACATCTCGCTGCGCAGCCGGCGCACCAGGCCCACGGGCATCATGACTTTGTCCTCCGGCGGCGTCAGCAAAAACAGGACGTCCACATGCCCAACGCCGTACAGTTTTCGGCAGGCCGCGCAGCGCCCGCACGGTCTGCTCTCCGCCTCGGAGAGGCAGAGAGCCTCCGCCGCGAGGCGCAGCGCCTCGGCCCGCCGGGCCTCTTCCGTGCCGCCGGATACAATCAGCGCGTGCCGCCGCGCGCCCTCAGAACTTGTGGTATTGATCGACATGGAGCACAAACGCGGTGGCGCCGCCCACCGTCACCTCGACGGGCATCGGCGCGTAGAGGCCGAGGCCCAGTTCGGACGCGGCGGGGACCACCTGGCGGCGGCTGTTGGAATGCTGCCCGATGATCTCCAATGCCCTGTCCGCTTTGTCGTCGTCCACCCCGACCAGGACCGTGACATTGCCCACCATCAGAAATCCGCCGGTGGTGGCCAGCTTTGTCACGGAGAAACCCGCCCGGGTCAGGCGTTGGATGACGGTGTGGGCGTCGTCATGGTTGATGATCGCCAAGATCAGTTTCATAGCCGTGGTCCTTTCTTGAGGTCCGGTTCGTCCACGACACAGACCGGAGTGTTTCCGTCGTAACCCATCTGGTAGAGCAGTTCCGTGTGGTTCTTATCGATCAGTTCGCCCGGCGCCACCAACGGCACGCCCGGCGGGTAGGGAGCGATGGCGCGCGCGGCCGGGCGGCCGACCGAGGCGGCCAGGGGGCAGATGACGTGCCGGGCAAAAAATGCCTGGCGCGGCGACAGGGCGGCGAAGGGGGGGGGCCAGTCGGGGGGGCGCAGGGTCGGTGCGACGGCCGGCGGCGGCCGGTCCCGCCACAGCGTGTGCAGCGCGGCGGAGAGCCGGTCGAGGTCCCGCGCGCTGTCGAGCGCGGAGAGCAGGAAGACCACATTGCGCGCGTCGGCCATCTCACAGACCACGCCGCAGGCCTGTTCCAGCCACGCCGCGTCGCCGGCGCCCCGGCCCGTGAACAGGCAGAGCCGGGCCGGATCGACGGCGCCGGTGAGGAAGGGCCCGCCCGGCTGGTCCCGCCAGCGGTCCGCCCATTGGACAACCTCGGCGAGCTGGGCCCGGCCCTGGCGCGCCATATAGTCCCGCGCCAGATCCAGCGATGCCATCAGCACATAAGAGGGGCTGGCAGTGCCGAAGAGCCGCGCGCCGTCCCGCAGGCGCCCCGTGTCCCGTGGGTCGGCGGTCAGCAGAAAGGCGGCCTGCCCCAACGCGGGCAGCGTCTTGTGCGCCGACAGGCAGGCGGCGGCCGCGCCCTGTGCGGTCGGGCCCGCCTGGCCGTCCACATAGGGCAGGTGCGCCCCGTGCGCGGCGTCCGCCAGCAGTGGCACGCCGTGCCGCCGCGCGGTGGCGGACAGGGCGACGAGGTCGGATTGCACGCCGTGGTAGGTGGGGGTGGTGACCAGCGCGCAGACGGCCTCGGGGTGCGCGACCAGCGCCATCTCCAGCGTCCGCGCCGGCAGCCCGCCGCTCACGCCAAAGGGTTCGATGATCTGGCTGAACAGCCAGACCGGGTGCAGATCCAGCAGCGCCAGCGCGTGGTGTACGCTGGCGTGGGCGTTGCGGTCCACCAGTACGGTGTCCCCGGGGCGGGCAAAGGCGGCCAGCATCGCCAGCACGCCCTGGGTGGAGCCGCCGGTGAGGAAGAGGCAGTCGCCCGCGCCGTAGGCTTCGGCGTAAAGGCGCTCGGCCGCGCGGATCGGCCCGTCGTTCCCGCGGTACAGGTCTCCGGTGTCCGACAGCTCGGTAAAATCGACGGCCGTGATCTCCCCCCAGAGCGCGCCGATCGGGTACCCCTTGTGCCCCGGCATGTGGAAACGGGCCTGGTCCCGGGCGGCGCGAGCCGCGAGCGCGTCGTACAGCGGCGTCATCGATACAGCTTCGGCAGGCGCGCCGCGAAGAGGGGGTTCACATCGAGGCAAACCGTGTCGCCCAAGCCGCAGGGCAGCGACGTGATGTCGATCACTGTGTGGTGCAGGCCCACGCTGCCCAGGACGCGGGCACGCCCGCCTTCGACGCGCGCGGACGGCGCGCGGAAGGGCCGCACGCGGTCGAGAGGGCTCGGTCTGTCGACGCGGTTCGCCGTAAAGCCGTCCGCCAAGCCCGCGGGGAGGACCCCCACGCGGGTCGGGCGGCGGCAGGTGTACACCCGGGCGGTCCCCACGCGGGTTCCCTTCGGGAGCCAGCGCACCTCGGTGACGGCGGTCTCAAGGTAGCCCACCGGCTGGAGCCCGTGCCGGCCGGGCACGCGGCCCGACACGGAGAGCCCGACCCGCACCGCGTCGAGTTTGGGGAGGTCGTGGCAGAAGAGCGCCTCGCTGCCGGCCGCGTGGATGAGACCTGTCTCCGCGCCCTCGGACTGGAGACGGGTGAGCACCGCGCGAAAGCGGGCCATCTGTTCGGCCACGGCCTTTGGGCGCGCGCGGGCGTTTACATGGGTGTATACGCCGGAGAGCGCCAAGTTTGGGATATAGCGGTAGAGAGAGAGGATCTTATCGAATTCCTTGGGCAGAAAGCCGTACCGGCCGGCGCCCGTATCGATCTTCAGGTGGGCCTCGGCCACCGTGCTGCGCCGCTCGGCCAGGCCGGAGAGCGCCAGCGCCGCGTCGCGGGAACCGACGGTGGCCACCAGCCCCGCGTCGAGGAGGGCCTCGATTTCAACGGGGTCCGCGGTGGAGCGCAGCAGCAGGATCTCCTCGTCGGTAAAACCCTCGCGGCGCAGCAGCGCGCCTTCGGACGGCTCGGAGACGGCGAAACGGCGGATGCCCGCGTCGCGCATGAGGCGGGCGGTTTCCAGCAGGCCGAGTCCGTAGGCGTCCCCTTTGAGCACGCCGATGAGCGCCGCCCCGCGGGCGCGGTCGCGCGTCAGCGCCAGGTTGTGCCGCATCTTCTCTTTTTCCACGACCAGATGTTTCATGCGGTCTCCTCCAGTTGGGCGGTCCCCGTGTGATCAAAAAACAAGAATTTGTGTTATGGGCTGCGTATGCAGTCCACTTTACGATTTTATGGCGCCTCCTCCTCAAAAGGGACAGCGGTCGGCGCACAAAGGGCGGTTTTGTGCGCTTTTGCGGGGAACAGATGTGTCCGCCGACGGCTGTCACGTCACCTTATACAAATGATACAGTTCTTCGCCGGTCATGTCAAGAGGGGTTTGAACAGTTGGGCGTACCGGGCGGCCATGGGAGAAAAGGGAACTGGGTGGTTGACTTTTCCGGCGGCTTGCGGTACACTGGTTCAAACGGATGATGAAAACCATGGAGAATAAGGAGGAAACGATGCAGACAGTACATGATTTTTTGAAAAAGACGGGCACCTATTATCTCGCCACGGTGGATGGAGATCGGCCGCGCGTCCGCCCTTTTGGGACGATCCATCTCTTTGAGGGTAAGCTCTACATCCAGACAGGCAAAAAGAAAGATGTGGCGAAGCAGATCGCCGCCAACCCACATGTGGAGATCTCCGCGGTGGACGGTGAGACCTGGGTCCGCGTGGCCTGCGCCCTCGTGGAGGACAACCGCGCCGAGGCGCAGGAGAGTCTGCTGGCGGACTACCCCTCTCTGCGCGGCATGTACGCCGTAAACGACGGCAACACCGCGGTGTATTATCTGAAAGACGCCACCGCCACTTTTTTCACCTTTGGCGGAGAGCCGAAGACAGTGCAGTGGTGAGAACGCCGTGACAAATCTACAAAACGGGCGGCGGCATTCTGCCGCCCGTCGGACCGTCAAAGAACCCTTGCCGCCCCGTGCGGCAAGGGTTCTTTGACAGAATGGCGCCCAGTTCGTAGTACCTTGTTGCCGCGAAGCGGCAACAAAAAACAAAAATTTTGGGCTGTGGGCTACGGGGGGCAGCCCGCGTTGGTAACACATAAGAACCCTGTAAAACGCGGGATCTGTAGTCACAAATTTTGTAATTGTAATTTCAACGAAAGTGTGGTATAATTTGGTCACAAAATTTGTGAGGTGAGTCTATGCCGTTCCATGATGGGCTTCCCGAGATTCTGCCGCCAAGGGAGGATGGCGTTTTCAAATCAACGTTTACCCGCGAGGCGGCGAAGCCCGCGCTATTGGAGTTGTTGTCGGACATACTCGACCGTCCGCTGAAAGATGTAAAAATCCGCAACAACGAGCCGCCGATCAGCGACGTCGGCGCGAAGCGGGAAGTTTTTGACATTAACTGTCTTGCCGAGGACGATAAATCGCAGTATGATATAGAGATGCAAGCCACGCCTATGGAGGGGGACAAGGGCGAGAATGAACACCGCCATATCCGTAACCGCGCCGTGTTCAACTTATCGGATTTACATGCAAGCCAGCCCGGACGCGGCGTTCGTTACGGCGATTTTTTCAACAGCTATCAGATTATGATATGTAACTATAACGTGTTCAACTGGGAGAATGAACTTGTCGAGCGGTTTACGTACCGCAATGAGCGCGGCAACCAGTTGAGCGACATCACGACCGCGATTTTCATAGACTTGACACAGGCAAGCAAAATCATCTTGAAGTCTGTCGCGGAGATGAGCGCCGTGGAGCAATGGGCGGTATTTCTCGCGAAAGCCGATGATCCGCAATACCGCGAAACCATGCGTGAAATATTGAGCCAAAAGGAGGGGATTTTCGTGGCGTATGAAATGCTGACATCGATAAGTGCCGACGAGAACGAACGCGCCCGCTTTCGCTCGCGCAGGATTTGGGAAAACGACCAAGCGCACAATCGCGCCGTGAGAGAACACGAGATTGCGGAGGCGGTGAGCAGCGCGGTGAGTGACGAGCGGGAAAAATGGGCAAGTGTAGTCGCCGACAAAGACGCTCGGATCGCCGACAAAGACAAATCACTCGCCGACAAAGACGCTCGGATCGCCGACAAAGACGCTCGGATCGCTGAATTGGAACGTCAACTTGGCGAACGTAAATAGCCGCCATCTCGCCAGCGGCCGCATTGACGAGATCAGACGCGCCGCGGCGCCCGTGCGGCGCCTCTAACGCGGGCTGCCCACGCGGTTCACAACCCAAAGAAGCCTGTCGCGGAGATGAGCGCCGTGGAGCAATGGGCGGTATTATAGGCCGCTCTTTCGCATTTTTCAAGAGTCATGGGGCATAAAAAACAGCGCGGCGAGATGAAACCTCCCGCCGCGCCGCCGTTATTGTTTGTGCTCAGTACGAGCGGTCCGCCGGGAGCGCGGCGGAGTACTCACGCGCCCCGTAGCATTTTGCTGCCGCGAAGCGGCAGCAAAAAACAAGAATTTTGGTTGTGGGTTGCATCCGCAGTCCACATTGGCACCTTGCTGCCGCTTCGCGGCAGCAAGGTGCTAAAAAGACGCGGAAAATTCCCCTCCGATGGAGGGGTGGC
>JAIRML010000098.1 GCA_031258665.1 Oscillospiraceae bacterium
TTTGAGATTTGTGAGGCTGCCCACCGATTCTCCCCCCACCTCGATGGTCTGCCCCTTGCGCACATCGATGCGCACGCTGGCGTAAAATTTCAGCGCGCGGCCACCGGTGGTCACCTCCGGATTGCCGTAGACGATGCCGACCTTCTCGCGGAGCTGGTTGATGAACACCGCCACCGTATTCGTCTTCGAGAGCGCCCCGGCCAGCTTGCGCATCGCCTGGCTCATCAGCCGGGCGTGCAGCCCGACCACGGCCTCGCCCATGTTGCCGTCAAGTTCCGCCCGCGGGACCAACGCCGCCACCGAGTCGATGACGACGATGTCCAACGCGCCGCTGCGCACCAGCGCCTCGCAGATCTCAAGCGCCTGCTCGCCGCTGTCCGGCTGGGAGATGAGCAGACTGTCCGTGTCCACCCCGAGCGCGCGGGCATACTCCGGGTCCACCGCATGTTCGGCGTCGATGAAGGCGGCCTCGCCGCCGCCCCGCTGGGCCGAGGCGATCATATGCAGGGCCAGTGTCGTCTTGCCGGAGGACTCCGGCCCGTAGATCTCGACGATCCGCCCCCGCGGGACGCCGCCGATCCCCAGTGCGAGGTCGAGCGACAGCGACCCGGTGGGGATCGCGCTGACCGCCATGCCGGCGTTGTCGCCCAACCGCATGACAGCGCCCTTCCCATGCTGTCGGTTGATCTGCTCCATCGCCGTCTCCAGCGCTTTTTTGCGGTTCTCGGAATGTTTGTTGTCCACAGGGGTCTCGTAACGGGGCAGGTTCGCCATCTCTATCACCCTTCTTCTTTTTCTGTCAGACGTCCGCTATTCGATCTCCGCCACACCCTCGCGGATGGCTTCGTTCCACACGGGCGAACCCATGACGACGCGCTCGATGCCGCCTGTGTCGCGCAATGTCTCGATGCCGCCGTACGCCTCCCGGTACAGGAGGGTGCGCACGGCCTCCGCCTGCCCGACACCGCACTCAAAGAGCAGCCGCCCGCCGCGCCGCAGCGCGGTCCGCCAGCCGGTGACCACCGCACGGTGGAAACGCAGACCGTCCGGCCCGCCGTCCAGCGCGAGGCGCGGCTCGTAGTCGCGCACCGAATGGTCTAAATTGTCCCATTCCCCGTCCGGGACATAGGGCGGGTTGCAGACGAGGATGTCGAAGGCGCCGAGAGACGCCGGGGCGGGGGCGAGCGCGTCGACGTTCACACAGGCCACCCGGCCCGAGAGGTCGTGCCGGCGCAGATTGCGGCGCGCCACCCTGAGCGCCAAGTCGGAGATGTCGCCGAGCACCACCCGGCACTCGGCGGCGTACGCCGCCACGGCCAGCCCCACACAACCGCTGCCGGTGCACAGGTCGAGCACCCGCGCGCCCGGGCCGCACGCCCGCGCCGCCGCGATGGCCGCGCCCGCCAGGACCTCCGTGTCTACACGGGGGATGAGCACATCGGAGTTGACTGCGAAAGTCAGCCCAAAAAACTCCCACTCGCCGACAATGTAGGCGATCGGTTCGCCGGCCAGCCGGCGCTCCAACAGGGCCAAGGCCGCCACCTCCGCCTCGGGGGGCACGTAGAAATGGCGGTCCCGCGCGAGGGCCGCCCGGTCCCGCCCGGTTGCGTGGCGCATGATCTCCCGCGCCTCCAACGACGCCATGGCGACGCCGCTGCCGAGCAGACGCTGCCGCATATCCAGGTAGAGATCGTTGTAGGTCCGCGCCACGGCCTCACCTCCCGTGAGGGATCAATTGTACTTGCCCCATTCGTCGTCGCCGGCATTTTGGGGCAGCACGCGCTGCAGCGCCTCGATCCCCACCTCGATCATTGTGTCGTCCGGTTCGTTCGTCGTCAGGTGCTGCATCCACAGCCCGGGCGCGCGGAGTACGCGGGTGAAGAGATTGTCGTGCCGCCCCACCCACCTGTTGACTTCGTAACTGATCGCAACCACGACGGGCAGCAGCACGAGCCGCGAGGCCAACCGGAGCCACATACTTTCGAACGGCACCATGACCGAAAACACAAAGATGCTGATGATGACCACCGTGAGCAGGAAGCTGGTGCCGCAACGCGGGTGCAGGCGGGGGTACCGCCGGACATTGTCCACACTGAGTTCCGCGCCGGCCTCGTAACAGGCGATGGTCTTGTGCTCCGCGCCGTGGTAAGAAAAGACGCGCTGGATGTCTTTCATGCGGGACACGAGAAACAAATACCCGAGCAAGATGACAAGGCGGACCAGCCCCTCCAGCAGATTGCGCCACACGCCGCCGATCACATCTCTGCCGATGAGGCCCGTCAGAAAGGCGGGCAGCAACATAAAGATGCCGACGGCCAGCGCGACGCCCAGCACCATGGAACATGTGAGCACCGCCTTCTGCGCCGCCTCACTCTCCAGTTTTTTGTCGAGCCAACGGGACAGACGGGAGGGTTCCCTGGCCGGCGGCTCCGCCTGTTCCTCCTCCGGGTAGTACTCGGCCGACCACATGAGTGCCCGCATCCCAAGCCGCATGGAATCCACAAATCCGATCACGCCGCGCACAAAAGGCCAACCCAACACGGGGTGTTTGTCTTTGTAAGGCACAAACTCCCTCTCCTGCGTGACGACCCCCTCCGGCGCGCGCACCACCATGGCGATCTTGTCCGGGCCGCGCATCATGATCCCCTCAATGATAGCCTGCCCGCCGATCATCGTGCGAAATGTCTCGTCCTGCTTCTTGTTCTGTTTGCCCTGCCTGTCTTTCTTCTCCAACGTGGGCTGCCCCTGCAGCCCACAACCCAAATTTTCGTTTTTTATTGCCGCGTTGCGGCAACAAGGTACTATGGCCGCGTTTTCTGTCGTCACGGTTTTGCTCCTCTTTTGATCACAAGTTTGGGGCAGACCGCCGGGTCTGCCAAGCACGGCGCGGCGCGCCTGCGGGCATTTCGTCTCATTATATCAAACCGCGCGCGCAAGCGCAACGAAAATTTCATGCGCTGCTTTCCAGACAAAGGCGCGCACCATGTGCCCCGGGGCAACGGGGCCGACGGCCTCCTCAATCTCCTGGTCTGTGAGGGCGGCGCCCTCGACGGGGCGCACATGGACGTCGGCCAGCCGGCCGGCCCCGTCGTAGACGGCATAGAGGCACAGGAGATCCGCCGCCGCCTCTGTGCGATTGTAGATGGCGAAACGCGCGTTCACACCCGCCTCCGTCTCCTCCAGCGCCGTGGTCGCTTCCAACGCGCGCGAAAGCTGGTGCGCGCCGATATCCGGCGGTAGCGTCACCGGCAGGGGGTTGTCAAAAAAGTCGTGTTTTCCGTTGAGATCCTGCCAGACGAAATCATCGCCCAATATATGGAAATATACGGCTTTGTTCGGCGTCTGCGCGTTGTAGTAATCCTCGACAAGGCGCTGGCCCAGACGGCTCGTATCTATGAGCGCGCCCGCGCCGAGGGCGGCCGACCCCTCCTGGATCCGATAGGCCGCCGCGCTCTCATACCCGTCTCCCGCGCCGCCGGGGCTCACAAACCTGGGGTCGCCGAACACCGCGTTTTTGTCGTCCGGCATATCTCTCAGTACCTTGTTGCCGCGAAGCGGCAACAAGAAAGAAGGATTTGGGTTGTAGGTTGCAGGGGCAACCCACGTTGGTACACCCTCAAACAGCTTGCCGCAGTAAAGATTGTGGTCGTAGGTGACGATCCCCTCCTTGCCCTTGTCCCTCAGGTCTCCCGCCCAGCCGAACTCCGCGACTGTGCCGTCGATGTAAAAGATGTTGTTGATAAAATGCGTCCCCTTCGGCTTGCCGTCCCACGGCTCCCCGCGTACGACTGAGAAGACGGAGTGGTCCGGCCCCGAGTAGATCGTGTTGTTGTAGAGATATGTGCGA
>JAIRML010000137.1 GCA_031258665.1 Oscillospiraceae bacterium
CTGACCGACGAGCAAATTGACCGCCTGCTGACCATGCCCGGCCCGGGCGGCGGCTTCCCGGGCGCGGACCGCTCGGACGACGGGAATCGGCCCCCGTCCGGCGGCGCCTGGCCCAGCGACAGGCCGGCGCCCCCAACCGCGCCGCCGGATGGCACGGCGTGAACCGTGAAAGACACGGGGAGGGCCGCCATATCTGGAAGAAAGCACCAGATATGGCGTCCCTCCCCGTATTGGCGTACCGCGCGGGGAGCCGGACTCAGCCCGCCTTGTAGACGACGCGGCCGCCGAGGATGGTCATCTCCACCACGGTGTCTTTGATGTCTTCGACGGGGCAGGAGAGGATGTCGCGGTCGATGAGCGTCATGTCCGCGTGACAGCCGGGCGCGAGCGAACCCTGTACGGCGTCGTCGTGGGAGAAGTAGGCGGAGTTCTTTGTCCACATGACGAGGGCCTGCCGCGGCGTGATCCGGTATTCCGCGCCCCAGACCGTGCCGTCGGAGTCCCGGCGGCTGACGGCCGCGTACATGCCGAGGAAGGGGTTGCACGGGACCACCGGGTGGTCGGTGCTGCCGCCGATGACGACGCCCTTCTCAAAGAACAGTTTGGCCGCCATGTTGATCGCCGCCTGCTCGTCGTTCAGGATCACGTTTTCTCCCATCAGGTGGAAGATGGACGGCTGTGTCGTGTTGCTGACGTTCAGCCGCGCCATGATGTCCAGCTGGTCCTCGTGGGGGTACGGCATGTGGATGAGGTAGTTGCGGTTTTCGGCAATGGGGCCGTGCGCTTTGTCGGCGGCGTCGAAGGCGGCCAGGGCGATGTCCGCGGCCTTGTCCCCAATTGTGTGCACACCCACCTGCCAGTGGTAGGTGGCGCCCTTCACCGCGATGGCGCGCATCTCCTCCGGCGTGATCGTCGTAAAGCCGCTGGTCTCCGGCATGTGCTTGTAAGGTTTGCGCATACAGGCCGTCCCGGTGGCGGGGATGCCGTCCAGCGTGACTTTGATCCCGTTGAGCTTCAGCATGTCGTTGCCGAAACCCGTGACGGCCACCATCTCATCCAGACGGCGCAGGTGATAGGGCACGTCGCCGGTCGCCGTGTCCAGGTAGAACATAAACCGGGCGCGGTAGGAGAGCCGGCCGCGCCTCAGCGCCTGGTAGTAGGCGCGCATCTGAGCAAACGACAGGTTGGCGTCGATGACGCTGGTGATGCCGTTTTGGTTCAGCAGACGGCCGATGTTCTCCACGGCCTGGAGGTGCTGTTCCTCCGTGAGCGGGGGGATCACATCCTGCACGAGGCCCATGGCGGCATTTTCATACAAAATGCCGTTGGGCTCGCCGGCTTCGTCGCGCCCGATCGTGCCGCCCGCCGGGTCCGGCGTGTCCCGCGTGATCCCGGCGGCGGCCAGCGCCTTTGAGTTGACGCAGGCCACGTGGAAGCAGGTGCGCATGAAGAACATCGGGTGCGCATCGGAGATCTTGTCCAGGTCGTGGCGGGTGGGGATGACGCCGTTTTTCCAGAGCAGCTCGTTCCAATACTGCCCCTGGATGAACTGGCCGGCCGGCGTGACGGCGACCCGCTGGGCGATCAGGTCGAACATGGCCTCGGCGGAGGGCACGTCGCGCAGGTCGATGTTCAGCATCCCCTCACCGGAAAATTGGGCGTGCATGTGTGAGTCCACGAGACCCGGCAGCAGCACGCGCCCCTTGGCGTCGATGACGTCGGTGTCGGGGCCGACCCAGTCGCCGCCGTCACCCGGACCGACGGCGATGATCTTCTTGTCTTTGACGGCCACGTAGCCGTCGTCATAGGTGGCAAAATCTGTCCGGCCCCACCGGGCCTCTTCAATTGGCAGGTCCACCGTGTGGACCCGCGCGTGGCGCACCACCAAGTCCGCGTGCGGAGACCAGGTTTTAGAAGATGACATGTGAGTACCTCCCTTTGTCTGAATTGGATACAGCCAATGACCTCTTGCCGGATACAGCCGGGCGCGCGGTGAAAAACGGCGCTACGCGGTGGCGTTGGTCTTGCTGCCCGCCTGGGCGGCGCCCTTTCGCTGCAGCAGCGTGAGGACGCCCATCAGCAGCAGCGCGGCGGCGGCGACGGCCACCATCAGGATGGTGGCAAGGCGCCACCCGCCCTGGCCGACCATCGACAGGACCAGCGGCGTGGAAGCAAAGATGCCGATGTAATAGAGCAGATTGACAAACGACATCGTGTAGCCGATGTAGTGCGGGGATTTGGCCAGCTGCGGGGCGATACAGAGGTTGGCGGTGAGCGCGAACCCGCCGATGAACAGGGAACTGGCGCCCGCGTGCAGCACATAGGTGGCGGGCCCCAGCAGCATGTTGACCGCGCAGACAACGATGGCGCCGGCGCACCCCGCGAGGGCGATCAGATACGGCCGCTTGGTCCGGTTCACGAGCCACCCGCCGATGATGCAGGCCGGTACGCCGAAGATGCCGTTTAGGCTGTTGTAGAAATTCGCCGTCCCGACGTCCACCCCATACTGTTCTGTGAAGAGCTGCGGATAGGTATAAATATAGGAGT
>JAIRML010000217.1 GCA_031258665.1 Oscillospiraceae bacterium
ACGGCCTATCAGATCGTCGTCGCCACGGACCCGGCGCTGGCCGGCGGCGTGGTCTGGAACTCGGACAAGGTGAGCGGTGACGAATCGGTCAATGTGTATTACGCGGGCGCCCCCCTGGCCACACGCACCCGCTACCACTGGCAGGTCACGGTCTGGAACGACCGGGGCGATACGGCCGCCTCGGAGATCACCTGGTTTGAAACCGGCCTGACCGACGCCGACTTCACAGCGGACTTCATAGCCGTTGACAGGATTGAGCCTGTCCTGCCGAACCCCACAGCTTATGAGATCAGCGTGGACTTTCGTATCGACGAGGCTGGCGCGGGTTTTGTGTTCGCCGGGGCGGGGAACAATTACCTCATGTGGCAGGTCAGCACGATGCACGCCGAGAACGCCGTCTACCTGCGCCCTCACAAATGGGCGCCGGGCGGCCAAGTGCTGCCTGCGTCAGGCGCCACGCTGTACGAAGGCGCCTCGTTCGTGGGCGACAGCGGGCAGATCGACGTCACGTCGGCCCTGCCTCTGAGCGCCAGGGGCGACTGGAATACGTTGCGCCTTGTGGTCACGAGCCCGGGCACACAGGCCTCGACGGGCACGGTGGACACATACATAAACGGCGTAAAGGTCGCCCGCCACACCGGCCTGATCACGCAGTACGGCCGCGTCGGGTTCCGTGAGGTGGCGAAAGACCTGAGCCAGCCCGGCTATGAGAGGGCGTCGTTCGACAACATATCGCTGGCCGAGGTCGGCGACGATGGTTTGACGACATTGTTCGAGGAAGATTTTTCCGGCGGCGTGGGCGTGTTCACCGACAACACGATATCCGTAAAAAATGACGGCGACGGGCGTGGGAACTACGCGTATTGCGCGGGCAGCGGCACCGCCACCCAGACGCCGGCCGTGCCGCTCGCCCAAACGGCTGCGATAGGGAACTCCCTGCCCATGTTCAGGACCGAGTTCGAGACGCTGCCCGGCAGGGATGTCAAGAGCGCGCGGCTGTACGCGACAGCGTTTGGGTTGTACGACGCGTCGATCAACGGCCATCTCGTCGCGCCGGACGAGATGTTCAACCCAGGCTGGACGGATTACCGCACGGCGCTGATGTACCAGACATACGACGTGACCGGCCTGCTGCGCAGCGGCGTGAACGCCATAGGCGCGGAGACGGGGTCGGGGTGGTTCGCCGGGCACGTCAGCTACGGCGACGGCAGCAACAACCTGTACAAATACGGCAGATACCCGGCTTTCCTGGGCCAGCTCGAGATCACCTACGAGGACGGTGTGGTCCAGACCGTCAAGACGGACAGCTCTTGGAAGGTGTATACGGACGGGCCCGTCACCTTCGCCGACAACCAAGACGGCGAGACATATGACGCGCGCAAGGAGATTCCGGGCTGGAACCTGGTTGGCTTCGATGATTCGCGGTGGCCGGGCGCGGCGGCCGTGACGTCGGCCAACGCGGCCGTGCTGTTGGGACGAAGCCGCTCCGGCAACCAGAGCGGATTCAGCGACGTGGCCGTTGACGTGGATCACGTCGCGCTGTTCGCGCACATAGGGCCGCGCATCCGCTTGGGCGAGGAAGTCAGCTCCGATGTCGAGAGTCTCTTGGGGAAGGATATCCGGGACGTCAGCATAGTGGGGACATTCCCCGACGGGGATAAGACCCGGTACATATTGGACTGCGGGCAGAATATCGCGGGGGTCGCGCAGATCACGGTGCGCGGCGGCCAGGCGGGCGACACCGTGCGGCTGCGTTTCGCCGAGATGCTCCACGACGGCCGCCAGGGCGCCGCCGGGGAGCTGGCGCGCGAGGCCCTGCGCTCCGCCCAGGCCACGGATTATTACACAAAGAAGGGCGACGGCGACGAGACATTCACGCCCCGGTTCACATGGCACGGCTTCCGATACATAGAGATTCAAGGCTATCCGGGCGAGCTCGACCCTGCCGACGTGAAGGTCTATTTCGTCGGCAGCGACATACCGTTGACCGGTGTGGTCAACAGCTCCAGCGCCGATCTCAACCAGTTCTATTCCAACGTCATGTGGAGCATGAGGGACAACTTCCTCTCGGTGCCCACGGACTGCCCGCAGCGCGACGAGCGCCTGGGCTGGACCGGCGACGCGGAGGTCTTCTCACGCACTGCGGCGTACAACCGCGACACGGACCAATTCTACAAGAAGTTCATCGCCGACATGGCGGCCCGACAGCGCCCCGACGGCGGCGTGTGGGACTACAACCCCGACGAGGGCCATGACCACAATTTCGGCAACGCGGCCTGGGCCGACGCGGCCACCGTCATACCGTGGAACGTCTATCTGATGTACGGAGACACAAAGATTTTGGAAGACGCCTACACGCTCATGCAGGGCCACGTCTACTATTACACCATGGCGGCCGCGGCGCGCACTGAGTCGGACAGCGCGTGGAGCCAGAACGCGACCTATGCCGCGTTCGACAGGGACAACCCGCAGCAGCCGGAGATAACCGACCTCGGCACGACCGTCGACGACCGCAAATACATACTGGGCGGCTGCGCCTACGGCGACTGGCTGGCCCCCTCGGGGACGCCCAACCAGGTGACCGCCACGGCGTACTTCGCGCATTCCGCCGAACTGCTGTCCAAAGCGGCGGCTGTTTTGGGAAAGTCAGAGGACGCGGCCTATTACAAGGCGCTGTCCGACCGTGTCAAGCTGAGTTTCCAGCGCCGGTTCTACGAGGCGTCCACAGGTGCGCTCACGGGCAACTCCCAGACGGCTTACCTGCTGGCCATCGAGTTCGGCCTGCTGCCCGAGTCCGAGTGGGACAAGCTGACCGACAGGCTGCTGGGCCTGATAGAAGGCGCGGGCGACCACCTGACCACTGGGTTCGTCGGCGCGGCGTTGCTGCTGCCGGCCCTATCGAACACGGGCAATCCCGAGGAGGCCTACAACCTGTTGTTGGGCGTGGACACCTACCCCTCGTGGCTCTATTCAATCAGGCAGGGCGCGACGACCACGTGGGAGCGCTGGGACGCCTGGACGGTTGAGAACGGCTTTCAAAGCACGGGCATGAATTCCTTCAACCACTACTCCTTCGGCGCGGCGCTGGAATGGGTCTACCGCTACGCGGCGGGCATCGAGGCCGACGAGAGCGCGCCGGGGTTCAAGCGCTTCGTACTCCAGCCCACGCCCAACAGCCGCCTGACATTCCTAAACACAAGCTTCGACAGCGCTTACGGCCGCATTGTCTCCGACTGGACCTACGACGGCCCCACCGGCGCGTTTGACTACACCGCGAAGGTGCCGGGCAACACCGCGGCCACCGTGT
>JAIRML010000194.1 GCA_031258665.1 Oscillospiraceae bacterium
CAACCACGCCTCCAATCTGGGGGCGCCCATCGCGAAGTCCATCGCCGACGAGGTCGGCGTCAAAGCCTATGTGTACGACCCGGTGACAGTGGACGAGCTCATCCCGTTGGTCCGGATCACCGGGCTGCCGGAGATCCGGCGCAAGGGCATGGGCCACAACCTGAACATGCGGGCCACGGCGCTGCGCTACGCGAAACAGATCGGCCGGCCATACAGCGCGCTCACGGTGGCGGTGGCCCACCTGGGCGGGGGAATCACCCTCACGCTGCACCACGAGGGCCGCATCGTCGACATGATCTCGGACGACGAGGGCCCCTTCTCCCCCGAACGCTCGGGGGGGCTGCCGGTTTTCCAAGTGATCGACATGATGGCCGCGAACGGAGGGGACAAGCGGGCCGGCATGGACCGTGTGCACCACAACGCCGGCCTGGCCGCGCACCTCGGGACCAAGGACGCCCGTGAGGTGGAAAAGCGCATCGCGGCCGGCGACGCGCACGCGCGGCTCGTGTATGAGGCCATGGCGCTGGAGGTGGCCAAGAACATCGCCAAGCTGTCCGTCGTTGTAAACGGCCGGCTCGACGCCATCCTTCTCACCGGTGGCATGGCCCACTCGAAACGCCTGACAGACTGGATCGCGGCCCGCGTCGGGTTCCTCGCGCCGGTGGAGGTGCTGGCGGGGGAAAATGAGATGGAGGCGCTCGCGTTCGGTGCGCTGCGCGTACTGCGCGGCGAGGAGACGGCGCACACATTTAACAAGGTCCCCTGACCGCGGTACGGGGGTCGTCTTGCTGCCGCGAAGCGGCCGCAAAAAACAAGAACGTGGGTTGCGGGCTGCAGGGGCAGCCCACGTTGAGAAAGGGGCATCCCCATGAGGAGAATCATCGACGCGCACGCGCACCTGGGAGATATTTTTCACGAGAACCGAAACGTCAGCTTTAAAACGAATGTCAAGAAGGGCGACTACGAGGACCGTTTCATCGAGTTGGAGGAGTCCCTGTTCGAAAAACCGCTCTTCACGGGCGACCCGCGCGACCTGCAGCTCGTCATCGACGGGGGCCAGTTCCGCTGCTGGGAGGCCACGCTGGAAAACACCGCGCGCCAGATGGACGCGTGCGAGATGGCCGGTATCGTGCTGCTGCCCGTGCTGCCGAACACGACCTTTGAGGAATATCTCGCCGCCTCCAAGCTGGAGCCGCGTCTCATCCCGTTCACAGCCGCGGACATGACGCTGCCGCCGGACGAGATGACAGCCAAGCTGCGCCGCGACATCGGCCGGGGCGCCAAGGGGTTGAAGCTCCACCCTGTCTTGCAGAACGTCCGCCTGACAGACGACCGCATGGCGGCCGCGGCGGAGGTGTTCGCCGCGGCGGACCTGCCGGTGGTGGTCCATGTCGGGGAGGGGACGTATTATTCCGAGGACAAAAACTACCCCGTGAACTCCAAGTACGGGGCCATGGCGGACTTCTTCTCGTTTGCCCGGGCCCGGAAGGACCAGGTGCTGGTGGCCGCCCACTGCGCGGCCTACGCGGACGCCCTGATGGAGGGCTGCCGCGGCCTGGAGAATGTCTACGCCGACACCTCGTTTTGCTCGGTGGGTCTGGCCCGCAAAGCCGTGGACATCATGGGCGCGGACCGCGTGCTGTTTGGCACGGACTATCCCTTTGTCAACGAAAGATTCTGCATCGAGGTCATCGAGAGGGCCTTTGAGGACGACCCCATCACCAAGGACAAGATCTTCTACGGCAACATCGCGCGCCTGCTGCACCTGTGAGACGCGGTGGGGCGCGCGGCCGTGCGCCCCACCGGGATAAGGAGGGACCCCCATGGCCAAGCGCATCATCGATTCCCACGCCCACATCGGCGACATCTTCCACGAACGCAGGAACATCACGTTCAAAACAAACATCAAAAAAGGCGATTATGAGGACCCGTTCATCGACTGCGAGCGCTCCGGGTACACGGTTCCGCTGATCCCCAAAAAGGTCGAGGATCTGATCCGCGCCGGCCAGTACCGCAGCTGGGAGTGGACGCTCGAAAACCTGACGAAAGAGCTGGACGAACACCCGGAGGTGGCCGGCATCGTCATGCTGCCCATCTGGCCGAACCAGACCTTTGAGGAGCACCTGGCCGTGTCGAAGCTCGAACCGCGCGTCATCCCGTTTACGAGTTGTGCGTTCGACATGCCGGTCGGCGAGATGCAAGACAAGCTGCGCCGCGACATCGCCCTCGGCGCCAAGGGGCTGAAACTGCACCCGACGATCCAAAATGTCCCGCTGGACGACGCGCGCGTCGACGCGGCCGTGGCCGTGTTCCGCGAGGCCGATCTGCCGGTGCTCACCCACTGCGGCGACAACCCCTACTACACCCCAGACAGCCCTCACAGCCGTGTGAGCACGCCGGCGTACAGTGAGGTGTCCCGCGTGGTGGACTTCTGCCGCCGGTGGGGCGACGTGAGGATCATTGTGGCCCACTGCTGCGGCTATGTGGAGACATTCTACCCCATGATACAGGGGCTTTCCCACGTGTATACCGACACCTCCATGTGTTCCGCCGCGCGGATGCGCCGGGGCGTGGAACTGCTGGGCGAAGATAAGATTCTCTTTGGCACGGACGTGCCCTTCGGCTCCTTTCACTACTCCATTGCCGAGCTGGACCGCGCCTTCCCGGACGCCCCCGAGGTCCTGGACAAAGTGGCCTGCACCAACATAGCCTCCCTGCTAAAACTGCGCGTTTGACCCCCAAATACGCGCCAAAAAGGCTTGCGGAATGTATGTCCGCAAGCCTTTTTGGGCAACAAAAGTTCAGTCACTTTGTGCGGGCGTTCTTTTCGGCCTTCTCAAAGAATGCCCGCATATCCGCGGAGATCACAGCGACTTCCGCGTCGGCGGAATAGATCATCTCGCCTTCCGGTATATTCAAAAACCCTCCCTCACTGTCTATGACACACGGAAGCGCGGCAATCCATTGACTGTACACCTGATCATCCGCCAAATCGATAAAGATAAAAAACCGCAATTCATACCCTTGCGCGTTTGAAAGTTTCTCATAAAACCTCGCGTGGATATATTTCGGCGTATGCAATCTCGAGATGTCTCTGTCCGTTGGCAGGACAGGTTGTTCGATGCCAATCTTCCCACATGCTTTACGGATTGCGTCAAGATTCATATCATTGACTACCGGAGAGATGGACATCTTCCCGATGGCAGAGGAGAAATTGTAATGACTCCACTGCGGCTGATTAAAAAAACGCTTAAAGATGCCGGACATCCCAGTGTCAGAAAGCGTCAGTTTCAATACTATAAAAATTCCCATAAATACGACAAACAAACTCAAAAGCACGATCACATATTTCTTATACGCGCTCATCGTTTTCTTAAAATTGCCGCTCATACTACGGGAAATTGTTTATAAGCATATGATTGAGCAATCCAAACAAACCCTTGGGATGACCATGACGTCATAGACATCATACCCTGAAGCATAAAATTACCTCGTTTTTCGTTCGTCTTTTTCATGATGTGACATCACAGCCTTTTGAACATCGCCCCACCTTCCGAAGTCTCCTCAAGGGCGCCCCGCACGCTGTGCATTTTGTCGTCATGGTTTCACCACATTATACAACAACTTTCTAGTAATTTCCAGCGAATTTATTATATAGTAACTTATGGCCGCGAAGCGGCAATAAAAAACAAGAATTTGGGTTGTGGGCTGCGGGTGCAGCTCACCTTGGGTGTGCCGTACCGCAACAACCTGTACAGCGCGCGCGTGGACCTGGAGGCATACCGGCAGAGTGAGAGCCGGGCGATGTTTGTAACCGCCGTGTACCGAACGGTACGCACGGTGGTGTGAGAGGTCGGGCGGCCAATGAATGGCCGCCCTCCTACTCGATCATTGGGGCAGCGCGGCGGCGCCGCGCGCCCGGACAGTTGCCCATTGTCAATGGCCGCTACGCGCCCTCCCAGTGGAGTGCGGCGTCGCCCGCGGGGATGTCCGCCGGGACAAAGTCGTTCGTGTAGATGTCCGTGGGGAGGATGTCCCCCGGACTCCAGAGCCCGATCGTTTCGGAGATCTCGAACCACTTTTCGATGTAAGCGGGGTCGATGTTTTTGTTTTCGTCGAAATAGAACGAACTGAGATCCGACGGGTCGAGGTCCAAGAAGTCCGCGACGATCGCCTTGGACTCGTCGATGTTGTTGTTGATCCAGACCCGCGCCCGGTACAGCGCGTTGACAAAGCCCTGCACCACCTCCGGGTGCTCCTGAATGAAGTCCTCCCTGAATCCGCGTGTGGAGAGACCGGCGCCGGGGCTTCCGAACATCTCCCAGGTGTTGAAGATCTCGCGCACCTCCCCGGTCGCCAGCGCGGCGCCCGCGTAGGGCGGGTGGGAGGTGGTGATGTCGACCAGCCCCTGCATCAGCGTCTGCTCCAGCGTGCCGGCTTCCAGTGTCACAAACTCGACGCCTTCCGGGTCGAGCCCCCGGCTCTGCACATAGTACTTCACATAACCGTCTTCACACGGGTTGATGCGGGTGATGGCCACCTTGTGCCCGACCGCCTCGTCCAGAGACTGGATCGGGCTGTCTTTTTGCACCAGGTAGCGCACGTGCGTGTACTCCTCGTGGTCGACGATGCCGGTGGTCACGGCGATGGACCGCATGCCGGCCAGCCGCGCCTGCGCCACCACCGGCGGGTGGGATTGGACAAAGACATCCACCTCGCCCTGGGTGAGGAGCTGGTGCTCGGTGACGCCCTTGCTCAGCGTGCCGATGTACTCGATCTGAATGCCCTCGTCCCGGAAAAAGCCCAGCGCGTCCGCCACGTTGAGCTCGTTGAAGCTGGTGATGGTGATCATCCGGAGCGTAAACAGTTCCTCGCCGCCGTCCTGCGTGTCACTGCCCTGCGCGGCGGGCGGCGAGGTGTCGGCGTTCGCGCCGTTGTTCGCGCAGCCGGGCAGCGCCAACAACAGCGTAAGCGCCAGCAGCCGCGACCACAATTTGACATGTCTCATCTTGTTTCCCCTCATTTCCTAATACATATTAACTTTATATGTATTATGTATTATGTTCTCATCATACCGCGCTTCCGCGGATCTGTCAAGAGAGACGCGGCACGCCGGCGGCTTGACAAATCCGCGGAAACGCAGTATGCTGAATGTCAAGCATAGCAAAACATATATGAGATGCCCAACATGGGCTGCCCATGCAGCCCACAACCCAAATTCTTGTTTTTTATTGCCGCTCCGCGGCCATAAGTTACTAAAATTCTTGTTTTTTATGCCGCTTCGCGGCAATAAAGTATTAAAAACAGGGCCGTTTCGCCCGGAGGCCCCGCACGCGGGCCGGGCGATGCGGCCCGGGATCGGGGGATAGAGACATGGGTGTGGAACAGGAGATCCTGCGCGCGATCGATGAGAACCGGGAGGAAATTTTGGCGTTTGCCCGCGACATCTACCGGCACCCGGAGCTGGGGTACAAGGAGAGACGGACGGCGGCCAAGGTGGCGGAGGTGTTTCGCGCCCGCGGGCTCGCGGTGCGGGAGGGTCTCGCGCTCACCGGCGTCAGGGGGGACCTGCGGCCGGGAGAGGACTCCGATGTGGTCGTGGCGCTGATCGGGGAGTTGGACGCGGTGGTCTCCCCGGACCACCCGCACGCCGACGCGCAGACAGGCGCGGCCCACGCCTGTGGGCACCACGCGCAGCTCGCGGGCATTGTGGGGGCCGCCTTTGCGCTGAGCGCCCCGGCCGTGGCGGCGCGCCTCGGCGGGGGCGTCGCGTTTTTTGCCGTGCCGGCGGAGGAGTACGGCGAAGTGGAGTTTAAAAACGGCCTCAAAGAGCGGGGCCTTCTGCGCTACGGCGGCGGGAAGTGTGAGCTCATCCGCGTCGGCGCGTTCGACGATGTGGCGGTCTCGGTCACCCACCACTCCGCCCCCGGCGTGAGGGGGGTCAAGATCGGCAGCGAAACATCCAACGGCTTTGTGTCCAAAGTGATCCGGCTGCGCGGGCGCGGGGCGCACGCCGCCGCCGCGCCGCACCTGGGCGTCAACGCGCTGAACGCCGCCTCGCTCGGACTGACCGCGCTGGCCTACCAGCGGGAGACCTTTCAGGACGCGGACACCGTCCGGGTTCATCCGATCCTGACGCGCGGCGGCGAACTCGTCAACGTGGTCCCGCAGGACGCCACGGTGGAGATTCTCGTGCGCGGGAAACATCTGGAGGCCATTTTGGACGCGGACCGAAAGGTGGACCGGAGCTTCAAGGCGGGGGCCATGGCCCTTGGCGCCAAGGTGGAGATCCTCACGGCGCCCGGCTACCTGCCGGTGATCGCCGCGCCGCCCGCCCCCGCGATTGAGGCGGCGGCCCGGCTGGTGTTCCCGCCGGAGGCGATCGAGCGGGTGGCGGACGGCGCGCACGGGACCGGTTCCACCGACGTGGGCGACCTCAGCTACCTCATGCCGGTGCTGAATTTTACCACCGGCGGGATGACCGGGGACCTGCACTCCAAAGACGTGGACTTCTTTGACGAGGAGACGGCCTACATAGCCACCGCGAAGATCTTCGCGCTCACGGCGTACCACCTGTTAAAAGAACAGGCCCGGGCGGCCCGGGACATCCGGGCGGCGTATCGGCCGCGCTTTACCAAGGCGGATTACCTCGCGTACATGGACGCGCTGGAGAAGACCGAAGTCGTCGACTACGGCGCCGAAGCGTGACATTCGGGCCGGAGAGGAGATGGAAAAACGAGAGGGCGGGCGACAACAAATCGTTGTTGCCCGTCCTCTCGTTTTGTCTTTTTGTCAGCGAGAAGTCTGCTGCTGGCCGATGATATTTTTTTCGAACCGGGACAGCAGGGCGGCCACTTCCGCGCGGGTGGCGGCTTTGCCGGGGGAGAAGCTGCCGTTCCCCGTCCCCTTGATGATGTTTGCCTCCGCGAGCAGCCTCACGGCCTCCCTGGCCCAGGGGCTGATTTGCGCGCCGTCGGTAAACGTGGAGGCGCCGCCGGCGCCCAGGGGTATCTGCGCGGATCTGGCGTAGTTCGCCAGAATCACCGCCAGCTGCTCCCGGGT
>JAIRML010000063.1 GCA_031258665.1 Oscillospiraceae bacterium
CCGGCCGGCCGCGTGTGCTTCGCCGGCTGGATGACCGACATGGAGGCCTTTTACCAGGCCATCGATATCAACCTGCTCACCTCGCTGACGGAGACATTCCCCTACGCCCTGCTTGAGGGCGCGCGCGCGCGCCGGGCCACCGTGGCCACCGCGGTGGGCGGGGTCCCGGCGCTCATCGACCACATGGTGAGCGGTTATCTTTTCCGGCCGGGCGACGCCGACGCGTTGGCCGGTCACCTGTGCCGCCTCTGCGACGATCCGGCGCTGCGGATGCGCATGGGCGAGGGGCTTTACGAAAAGGCCGCGCGGGCCTTTTCGATGGAGGCCATGCTGAACACGCAGGAGGAGATCTATCGCGTCATCCTCCGGCGTGCGGCCCGCCCGCCCGCCCGCCGGGAGGGGGTACTCGTCTGCGGCGCCTACGGGCGCAACAACGCCGGGGATGACGCCATCTTGGAGGGGATCGTGCGGGAGATCCGCGCCGTGGACCCCGACAGGCCCGTCACCGTGCTTTCCCGCAGCCCGCGCCAGACACGGCGCACCTACGGCGTCTCTTCGGTGTATACGTTCAGCCCCTGGGGGTTCTGGCGCGCCGCGCGCCGCGCCGCGCTGTTCATCTCGGGCGGCGGCAGCCTGATCCAAAATGTCACCTCCAACCGCTCGCTCTGGTACTACCTGCTGGTCATCGTCTGGGCGCATCGCCTGGGCGCGCGGGCGCTGATGTACGGCTGCGGGGTCGGCCCGCTGACAGGCCGGCTGAACCGGCGGCTCACTGCCCGCGTGCTGGACCGCCACGTCGAGGCGATCACGCTCCGGGAGGAGAGCTCCTTGGCCGACATCGGGCGGCTGGGCGTTTGCCGCCCGCGCGTCGTCCTCTCCGCCGACCCGGCGCTCAACCTGCCGGCCGCGGCGCGCGCGCGCGTCGACAGCCTGCTGCTCTCGCAGGGTGTGCCGCCGGGCGGCGATTACATCGCCTTTGCGCTGCGGCGCTGGCCCGGCTTTGAAGACAAGGCCGCCGCGTTTGCCGAGGCCGCCGACTATGCCCGGGACACATACGGGCTTGTGCCTGTGTTCCTCCCCATTGAGCGCCGGGGCGACATCGAGGCGGCGGCTCTGGCGGCTGTGCGGGTGAGGGGCGCGCATCATCTGCTCTCCCACACGGGGCCGGCCGGGGAGGTCATCGGCATCTTGGGCCGGTGCCGGGCCGTGGTGGCCATGCGTCTGCACGCGTTGATTTTTGCCTCTGGGCAGGGCATTCCGCTCGTGGGCGTGGCCTACGACGACAAAGTCACCGCCTTTTTGACCTACATGGGGCAGTCGTGGTACACACCCTTCGCCTCGGTGGACGCGACCCGGTTGAAGGCGCTGATCGACGGCGCCCTGGCGGAGAGCGGCGAAGCCGAAAAGCGGCTCGAAGCCGTGGCGCGGCTGCGCGCCGTCGAGGGCCGCAACATGGAAATTTTACAGGAAATGCTGAGGTCAACCCCATGTCAAAAATAGTCTGTCTCTCCACGGTGAGCTGGCGCCCTGTTCCCACCCGCAAGCAGCAGGTCATGAGCCGGCTGGTCGGACACCGGGTGCTCTATTTCGAACCGCCTGTCAGCCGCGCCGCGCCGCTCAAGGACCCGGCGGCGGCCGGGCGATTGCGCGCTTGGCGGGGCGAGGGCGAGCCCGCCGTCGGCGGCCGCGTGACCGTGTATGCGACGCCGCCTGTCTGGCCGCTGTACAACAAGCACCGCCTGATCAACCGGATCAACCAGCGCGCGCAGGCGCGCTACTTGCGCCGGGTCTTCGAAACGCATGGGTTTGAGAACCCGCTGCTCTGGTGCTACAGCCCGACGGCGGCCGATGTCGTGGACTTGCTGCCGCACCGGGCGCTCGTGTACGATTGCGTCGACCGACACTCGGCTTACGGCGGGCTGATGAGGCCGGCGGTCGTCGACACGATGGAGGCGGACCTCGCGGCCAGGGCCGACGTGGTGTTTGCGACGGCGCGGGGGCTCTGTGAGCGGCTGAGGGCGTATAACAAAAACACCTATCTCATCCCAAACGGCGCTCACTTCGAGCTGTTTCATCGAGCGGCGTCAGAGCAGGATCTGCCGTTTCCGGACGAACTGTTTCAGATCACAAACCCGATCTTTGGGTTTGTGGGTATGATCCAGCCCTGCATCGACTGCGCGCTGCTGCTGGCGGTGGCGCGCGCGCGCCCCGGCTGGTCGTTCGTGCTGGTCGGCGCGCCGCTGCCCGGGGTGGATGTCGCGCCGCTGCGGGCGCAGCCAAACGTCCACCTGGTGGGGCTGAAACCCCACAAAGAACTGCCGCGTTACCTCGCCCGCTTCGACGTCTGTCTCAACCTGTTTCAGACGGGCGCGTTGGCCCAGGATGTGAGTCCGCTAAAATTTTATGAGTACCTCGCCACGGGGAAGCCGATCGTCTCCACGCCGCAGCCGGACCAAGTGCACGATTTTGCCGATGCGATCTATATTGCGGACGGCCCCGAGGCCTTTGTCGCGGCCTGTGAGAAGGCGCTGGCGGAGAGGGGGACATGGATGCCGCGGCAGCGGATCGCTTACGGCCGCGCCGCCTCGTGGGACGCCCGCGTGAAACAGATGACAGACATCCTCGGACAGCGCGGCGTGCTGTAAAATAAAACCAACGTGGGCTGCGCCCGCAGCCCACAACCTGCTTGCCGGCAGGTAGGCCCAAATTCTTATTTTCCGCTGCCGCTTCACGGCAGCAAGGCATCAGTAAAAAATATGGAAAAATATGTTAAAATATGGTAAAATGAAAGGACGGTGAGACGGCCGATGAAAAAAGTGGCCGTCGTCATGGGCTCCCAGAGCGACCAGCCGGTGGTCCGGCGTGCGCTGGATGTGCTCGCCGGGTTCGGCGTGCCGGCCGAAGCGCGGGTGATGTCCGCTCACCGCACCCCGGAAGAGGCGCACGAGTTTGCCCGGCGTGCGCGGGCGGAGGGTTTCGGCGTGTTGATCGCCGCCGCGGGCAAGGCGGCCCATCTGGCCGGCGCGCTGGCCGCCATGACGGCGCTGCCCGTCATCGGGCTGCCGGTCAAATCCTCCACGCTGGATGGATTGGACGCGCTGCTCTCCACCGTACAGATGCCGCGCGGTGTCCCGGTGGCGACGGTGGCCATCGACGGGGCGGAAAACGCGGCGCTGCTCGCCGTGGAGATTTTGGCGGTGTCGGACGAGGCGCTGTACGCCGCCCTGCTGCGTTACCGGGCGGAGATGGCCGGCGAGGTCCGCGCCGCCGACCGTGCCCTGCGGGCGGGGGGCGGGGGGAGTTGAGAGTGAGAATTTTGGATTGTAGGTTGCAGATGCAACCCACGTTGGAAAAGGAGTTGTGATCCATGCAAAAAGGCGCGCTGCTTTACGAAGGCAAGGCCAAAAAGGTCTTTGCCACCGACGATCCGGCGCTCGTCATTGTCGACTATAAAGACGACGCCACCGCGTTCAACGGCCTGAAGAAGGGCACCATCGAGGGCAAGGGGGTCATCAACAACCGGGTGACGAACCACCTGATGCAATTGCTGGAGACCCACGGTGTCCCCACCCATTTTGTCCGCCAGCTCTCGGACAGAGAGACATTGGTGCGCCGTGTGGAGATTGTGAAGATCGAGGTGATCGTCCGCAACATTGCCGCCGGTTCGCTGTCCAAACGTCTGGGGATCGCCGAGGGCACGCCGCTGCCCATCACGGTGCTCGAATACTCCTACAAGGACGACGACCTGGG
>JAIRML010000066.1 GCA_031258665.1 Oscillospiraceae bacterium
GAGAGAGACCGCTGTGAGGGCGCCGGTGATGTCGCCCGCGCCGTCGGCGGCGGTGAAGTTCAGTGTCAGAATCGGCGTGCTGGCGGGCGCCGTAAAGAGGGCCCCCGCTTGCAGCAGCGTGATGATCGCGCTGTACGCGCCGGTGTCCGGATCATAGTTGGCGCCCAGGAAGCTCGCGCCGGGGATCTCGATCTCGCTGTCCACAAACGTCAGCTTGTCGGCGTCAAACTGGGCGTTGACCTGGATCATGTTGGTGCCGATGACGACATTGCCCAGCGAGACGGTGTAGGCCAGCGCGCCGGCGCCGGCGTAGGTCTTCGCGGTGGTGATGCCGGCGGTGTGCGCGGTGTCCACTGTGGTCTTGCTGACAGTCTGGGTCTGGAGGTTGCCCTCCGGATACTCGTACGCGGGCAGCCCGTTCGGCTCGGTGAAGGATCTGAAATGCATGAGCTCGGTCAGCACTTCTTTGACGCGCTCCTCCGCGATGTCGCGCTGGTAGTAGCAAGAGTTCTGCAGCTGGATGAGGCGGCCTCCGGTGGCGCTGCCCATGATCCAGTTGATGCCGGACGGCTGGTCCAGATAACCGTCGCCGTACGCGCCCCAGTCATACATGAAGATGCCGTTGAACCCCCATTCCCCGCGCACGATGCCGTTGATCAGCCCGGGGTTCTGGTTCGGGTGCTCGCCGTTCACATGGTTGTAGCTCGTCATGATGGCCCTGGGGTTGGCCTCCCTCACGGCGTACTCGAAGTTCCGGAGGTAGATCTCACGGGCCGCGCGCTCGGTCATCAGGGTGTCGATGCTGGTGCGGGAGGCCTCCTGGTTGTTGGCGTAGAAGTGCTTCAGGGTGACCGCCACGCCGCCCAAAGACTGGACGCCTCTGGTCATGGCCGCCGCGATGGTGCCGGACAGGAACGGGTCTTCGGAGTAGTACTCAAAGTTGCGCCCGTTCATCGGGTCGCGGTGGATGTTCA
Source organism: Oscillospiraceae bacterium (assembly GCA_031258665.1). GTDB lineage: Bacteria > Bacillota > Clostridia > Oscillospirales > UBA929 > JAIRTA01. Next base: position 975 of record JAIRML010000066.1, read on the forward strand.
TGCCGGGGGCCAGCCATGTGGAGGCGCCGAAGTGGGCCATCTCGGACCCCACGGCCATGCCCGCGTCAAACACCAGGTCCGTGTTCCACGTCTGCGCGTTCAATGTGCCCTGCGGGAACATGGTGGCTTTTTGCGTCACGCCGCCGGCGGCGTTGAGGGTGATCCGCAGGCCGGCCGGGCCGTCTGGCTGCGAGGACTGCGGGATGCCGAAGTAATCGATGCCGAAGGTGTGCGCGGCCGAGCCGGGCAGGATGTTGGCGGTGCCGCCGCCACGGCTCAGGGCGCACAGGTCCTCGGCGGAGAGCTGCCGGACAAACGCGTCCATCGTGACCGTGCCGTTGTAGACGTCAAGCAATGTCCGCGGCGTGGCGCCCACGATCCTGCGCTCCCTGTAGTCGGACTGGTTCACGGCCAGCGCCTCCGTGGTGTTGCTCCAAGATGTGCCCCAGTCCTCCGGGAAGTCCTCTTCGCTGCTGACGAAGGACTTCTCACCGGGGAAATGGCCCAGACGGCTTGTGCCCGGGTTGACGGCGGTGGGGAATACAAACTTGGCCAGTTTCTGGGCCCTGGTCGCCTCGTCGTCGAACTTGGACAGCACGGGGAACGCCAGGTCTTCACGGCCGTTCATGGGGGCGGCCCCCGGGCTCGCCGCTTCCTCCACGACGCGCAGCGCGGGCAGCGTCCAGGTGCCGGCCAAATCCACTTGCTTCACCGAGGTGCCGATGTAGAAGTCGTAGTCGCCGGCGTCGAGGATCCAAGCTTCCAGATCCTCGCTGTAGGAGGTCAGCCAGTAGAGCGGCGTCTTGATGGTGATGGTCTGGCTCTGGCCGGGGTTCAGCTCGTCGGTCTTGGCGTAACCCTTGAGTTCCTTGGCGGGCTTCTCCAGCGTCCCGTCCGGCGCGCTCATATACACCTGCACGACCTCTTTGCCCGCGCGGTCGCCGGTGTTGGTCACGGTCGCCGTCGCGACGAGCTCATCGCCCACCACCGCGGCCGACAAGTCGGACAGGGCGAAGGTGGTGTAGGAGAGGCCGTAGCCGAACTCGTACTTCACCGGGATGTCAAAGGTCTCGTAGTAGCGGTAGCCCACGTAGATGTCCTCGGTGTAGGCCACGCCCGGGTAGTTGCCCCACGTGGTGGTCAGCCCGTTGTTGGAGATGACGGCGTGGTAGAAGGCCTGCGCGGTGGACCCGGCCGAGGAGTAGTTGTTCCTGGCGGGGCTGTCTTCGATGCTGTAGGGCCAGGTGTCGGCGAATTTGCCGGAGGGGTTCTTGACGCCGGTGACGACGTCGCCCACGGCGGAGCCGCCCGCGTGGCCGCCCAGGCCGGCGAACAGCAGCGCGTCGGGCTGATAGCTGTCGATCCAGCCCACGTCGGACACGGCGCCCTCGTTGAGGATGACGACCACCTTGTCGAAGGCGGCGAAGACGCGGTCGAGGTTGGCGATCTCAATGGCCGTAAGGTTGTAGTCGGTCCGGTCTCTGCCCTCGGAGGAGGTGCGGCCGATGACGTAGATGGCGATGTCGCTGCGCTCGGCGGCGGCTTCGACAAGGCCGTCCAGAATGGCGACGTCGGTCTGTGTGGTCAGCTGGCTGCCCGTGGCGCGGGTGTCATACCAGTTTTTCACGTCCGCGTCTAAGATCAGGCCGGCGTCGGCCAGGCCGGCGTCGATCTTCTTGAGGTCGGCGTCGAGCGTGTTGACGTCGCCGGACCCGCCGCCGCCCTTGATGGTGTTTCTGGCGCAGACGCCGAAGACGGCCACGTTGGTGCCCGGCGCGAGGGGCAAAACGCCGTTGTTCTCCATGAGCACCATGCCCTCGGCGGCGTTGCTGCGGGAGATGGCAACGTTTCTCGCAAACAGATCTGGGTCATACTGGGTGGGGCCCGGGGTGACGGTCCCGGCAAAGGCGCTCGGGACCATCATGAGCAAGAGCGCGAGCGCAACCGTGAACGCCAGGGTCTTCTTCATGAAATTTTCCTCCCTTTTTTGTCTAAAACTCTTCTTCATGTCTGAATCGTATCTTTAGATTTTCTTTCGCGGCTGTGGAGCCCCGGCAGAGACCCTCTTACATGAACGCCAGTCTTCCCTCTCACGCATTGGCCCCACGACGGACGCATCGCCCCCCTTCCGGACTCGTACTTGGACGCCGTTGATCTCGCAGTCATCCCTCCCTCGTCAAATGATTGTATGTAATAGGAGTGAAACGCGCTGAGTTGGGGCGACACCGCTCGGTACACGCCGGATGGTTTATGTCACGCTACGTCCGCCGCGTCTTCTTTGACCGCCTCTGTGAATCTGTGCAGCACGGCGGCAAATTCGGCGCGCGTCGCGCTCCCCCGCGGGTCGAACCGGTTGTTGGGTTTGCCGGCGATGATCCCCTGCGTGACCAGTTTGGCAACGGCCTCCTTCGCGTAGTCGCCGATGCTGCCCCCGTCGGCAAACGCGCGGCTCTCCTGTGTGTCGGCCGGCGCCTTTTCGGCGTATTGCTCATACCGGTACAGGATGGCCGCCATCTGCTCCCGCGTGATGTTGTCGTCCGGGCCGAAGCCGCCGCTCGCGTACCCGAGCACGATCTTATGCTCCGCCGCCCAGATCACCGCGTCGGTGTAATATTGCCCCGCGGACACGTCGGGGAACGGGTTCTCCAACCCGGCCGCTTCGGGGCTGCCCTCCGCGCGGTA
>JAIRML010000087.1 GCA_031258665.1 Oscillospiraceae bacterium
ACCGTACCGGTTTGGAAATTGAGGTTTCTCACTTCCCACGCGGCACATCAAAATGGAACAAAGTCGAACACAGGCTGTTTTGTTACATCTCTAAAAATTGGCAGGGCAATCTCTTGAACTTCTGCCGACTCAGTTTGAATTGAATCGGAATCAATGATGCCACTGTCCTCCCCTGATGCTATCAAAATCACCAAAATAGTAATTAAATGTAAACTCGTGTCCGCATTTTGCGTTTTGGCGGTCACACCAGCAACGCCACGGTTTCGGACAGGGCGGCGCCGAGGGCGCTGTGGCTCACGAGCTGTGCCCGGTCGTCGTAGGGCGTGGGCGTCTTGTTGATGAGCGCCAGTGTCCCGCCGCCGAAATACCGCAGCAGACCCGCCGCCGGATAGACGGCGAGCGATGTGCCGCCCACGATCAGCACCTCCGCCCGGGCGATCGTCTCCGCCGCGGCACGCATCACGCCGTCGTCCAGACTCTCCTCGTACAGCACGACGTCCGGCCTAAGGAGACCCCCGCACGACGCGCAGCGCGGGATCACCCCGTCCGCGCCGCAGCGCGCGGGGTCGAGGAACTCGTCCAGCGTGCAGCGCGCGCCGCAGTCCACGCAGTACGGCCGCCGGTTGGACCCGTGCAGCTCCAACACCCGCCGGCTGCCCGCCGCCTGGTGCAGCCCGTCGATGTTCTGCGTGACGACGGCCTGCAAAAGGCCTCTCTCTTCGAGCGTTGCGAGCGCCCTGTGCGCCGCGTTCGGCGCGGCCGCCCGGTGGATCAGGTTTTCTTTGTAGTACCGAAAGAAAATCTCCGGCGCGCGCAGGAAAAACGTGCGGCTGAGCAATGTCTCCGGCGCGTGGCCATAGACCTCCCGCGCCGCGTACAGACCGGCCTCAGACCGAAAATCGGGGATCCCGCTCTCGGTCGAGACCCCGGCGCCGCCGAAAAAAACCGTGTGTCGGCTCCTCGCCAACAGCTCCGCCAGCGTTTCGGCAAACGACATGGTACACACCCTTTCCCAGCGTGGGGTACGCCTTTTTTATGGCCGCGAAGCGGCAATAAGGTACTATGGGGACACTGCGCTCACAGAGGGCACATCGGCGGTTGGCGGGGCATCTTTGGCGTCGTTCACAATCAGCGCGGTCACGACACCGCCCGCCACGATGGCCGCGACGACAATACCCGCAATGACTTTGGCATACAGAGGGGCCGCCTTTTTCGCCGCGTTCAGTTTTTGCGGCGCGCCGCAAAAAGGGCAAAATTTGTCTCTTTCTTCAACTTGTTTCCCACAGTTCCCGCAATACATCACAACGCCCCCCATATAATCCAACCTGGGCTGCCCAGCAGCCCATGACCCAAAATTCTTGTTTTATTTGTTGAAAAACTTTGTTTTTCAACAACACGGGGGTGGATCGAGGCGCTGAGGCGCCTCGCGGGGTGCGGTTTGCGGAAATGAATTCCGCAAACCGCAGATGGGATCCGTTCCCCAAAAATTCTTGTTTTTTGTTGCCGCTTCGCGGCAACAAGTTACTAAACGGGATATCAATGCAATCGCGCCGCCGCGCGTCTCTTTTTTCTTATGTGCAGACCGACCGCTATGGCCACCGCGCATACAATGGCCACCACGGCCCATACGAGCGCGATTTTCAAAATCATCACCCACATTGTACGTTCGGGTTCCGCTGTTGTCGAAGGCGCGAGCGATGGCGAAGCGGGCGCTGGTTTTTCGCTCGGCGATTCTGTTTCGCCAGCGAGTGAAACTTCGGCGCCGTCCGGCATAATCTTTGCAAACGGATTGCCCTCATCGTCCACCACCAAAAGCTCCACATCGGATACGGCAATCTTCCCGTTCACCTCGCTCGACATCCGTTTCCCGATTTCAATGCTGACATCATAGAATTGTGTTTCCTCTATCCCTGCGTCTGTCAGCAAATCCGCAACCTGTACGGAATATGTCATTTGCCCGCTGTCGGTCCCAATGGCAGTAAAGATATAGTCGCTATCCATATCCATCAAGATATACTTGTCATCGCCCTCGACCCACATCAACAGGTCGGAGGCAATGTCATAATTGACTGTGCTGTTTTCAATTCGACCAACCGTCGTGCCGTCACTGTTGGAAATTTCGATGTCAACGGGGCAATGAAAAGCCACTGTTTTTGTGTAGCGCCTCGGAGCGTCCGCGTCATAGAGATCAGCGGCGCAAAGTCGGGCAAGGTAGGTTGCCGTATCGTGGGCGTACGCGATCTTCTCAAACTCGCTGCGCGGATAATCAAATAACCACAGCGTGCCCTGCATCACCGCTTCAAGATCCTTCCCATTTGTGATGGCAGAAAAATACTGATAGATGCGCTCTTTAATCGTTGCGTCATTTCGGTGGAACCATTTGTCCTGCCCGTATCGTCCGCGATCGAGCGGTGACAACTTTGGAATGGTATCTTCCTCATTTAAAATGTTGATGATATTTGAGAAATCCGCTCCGCTCGCATTTGCTTTCGGTGCGGCAAATGTATATACATACGTGTTTGCCTGTGTGGCAATGCCGCCCACCAGCGTGCCAAGTATATTCGCAACGACACCGCCGCGGCTATGGCCGGTAATGAACAACTTCGTCTTTGTATTTGTGTCGATATTCGCGTTTGTGATATATGACTGCAGATAGGCGTGGACCTTATTCGCGGCATTTCTGAAGCTTGTCGCTCCGCCCAAATTGCTGATCCAGTCATTTTTCCAGTTGAAATCAATCCAGTTCCAATTGTCAAAAATACTTCCGACAGAGCCTCTGTTGACAACAACAATAAGATTATAATACTCACCGTTCACAAAGATTTTTTTGCTGGCGAAAGAGCAGGCCACCGTATCCCGATCATTGTAGCTGTAATTGTACCAAAATGAATTCACCTTTTCAAAGCCCATTTGTTCCAACATAGTCTTTACACGGGTCTCGCCCTCGGCGCCCGGCGTTGTCTCGGCAGCTCCGCTTAACGCAAGCCCGGCCATGGCCAACTCGTTGTCGTAATAGACGGTCGCGTCGCGGGAAAAGCGGTCGACACCCCAATCGAGTGTGATGCTGAAATGCTCCGCAAGCCCCGAATCGAAGTCGATGGTGGGGGCCAATGGAAGCAGGGAGTTCGCCTCTGATATGGCGGGCGGGGCGGTATTTTCCGGCGTTCCCTGTTTGAGCGGCAGCACGTCCGCTGCGAGTGGATTCCAAGCGTCCGGGTGCGGGTTTTCGGAGATATTCACATACGCGCCGAACGTATTCCCGTTCAAGAGCTCCAACGAACCTTGGAGCGGACCGCTCGGAGAATCCGCCGTGCCCCAACCGACCGGCGTGACCGTTCCCGTCAGGGTAACGACGCCGGTCCCCTTCGATACGACCGCCTCGTCCACGAGCGAGTAGCGCTCCGCCGCGTTTGTGTTGAACCCCAGATAGACCACACCCGAATCGACGCTTTGCAGGGTGTAGCTGACCGTGACCACAAAGGTCACGGGGGTCTCGTAGTCGGGGAAGACGTCGGGCGTGACGGAAACGATGCGGACGGAATCGCCCGCGGCGTACGCCCGCCCTGCCGGCCACAGCGCCAACAGGCAGACGGCCGCCGCCAACCATACCGACATTCGCTTGATCACATTTCGTTCCCGCATGGCATATCCCTCCGTCCAACGCGGCTGCCGCCGCGGCGCGGCCGTGTGCCACAGCGCAGCGCCTCCCCAAAGTTGAGCGTATTGCAGTGGTGATATGATTCTACCACGGTTGCCACAACTTTTGGAGAGGCGTCGCACGATTTATTTTGGGTTGTGGGCATCGCCCACGTTCGTATCTCGCAAGCGGCTCTCACGCCCCGCAAACCCCACACATGCCCTTGCGGCAGATTTTTGCTTTCCGCCGTGTTGGCGGAGGCCGCGCCGGAGCGTTTACGGTGTGGCCGTCCAAGCGGCGGTGTAATCGCCCCAAGCGGGTACGGGTTGTCCGGTCGTGACGCCCGCGGGCGCGGCCGCGGTGTATGTCGCGCCGCCGCCAATTTGCTGCCCGGAACCGGGGCCTAAAATACCAGACGACGTATCTTGGGATTGTATGCGGCCGTTTGTTGCTATGGTCACTTGCGAGGCCGGCAGCGCCTGTGTCGCTTCGTCGTCGCCCAAGCCGCCGCTTCTCTCCGGCTGACCGTAAATTTTCTTGGCCGTGGACGCATTGTCATTTGTGCCGTGAAGGAACGTCAGCGTCGCGCCGTCTTTTATCGTCAGCGTGGAACCGGCGGTCAGCCACAGGTCATACATGAGCGAAACATCCTGCGCCACCGCAGCGGCGCCCTTCAGCGCGACTGAGGTCTGCGTCACGACGACGCACGGGTTGGCAATATTTTCATTGGCGCCGACAAATTGAACCTTGCCGCCGATCAGCCAGCCGGCGTACCACGCCGCCCCGCGTTCATCGCCGGTATAACGGCCGCCGCGATCGCCGGGGCCCACCGCAAAATAGCCGCCGCTGTAAACGGTGAATACGCTGCCTTCGCCCAGCGGCCACGCTTTGTAGGCGCTGTCGCGCACCTTTCCGCCCGCCATGACATACACGGAACCGTTCTTGAATTGGCCCGTCGTACCCGCGCTGTAGTTCCCGGCAAACGCCTGGTCGAACGTCTGGTCACTGTCGATGTTCAGATACGCGCCGTCGTTCACCTGCAAAATCGTGCCCCTGTAGCTGGCGCTGCCATCTCCCAACGCTCCCGGACGGATCACAAAGTCGGGCAGGGCCCCGTTTTCCGCGCCGGGTTCGCCGAGGTGTATGGTGCCGACCGGTATCGCCGTGCCCTGGATTGCAATTTTGTCGTCTGCCGGGGCAGCGCCAAGCGTGATATAGAACAGCCCGGCAGCGCCGGAAACGCCCGCGTTCGGCCCGTAGACGGCTTTGAAGATGTTCACTATGCCGCTGTCCGCGACGCGCCATGTATACGCGCCCGCACCGGTTTTCACGCGCACGGCGTAGTAGTTTGTTTCGGCACTGTCCAAATAGCGCGCGCCGTCGATCTGATATGTGACCGTGCCATTGGCGGGGCGGGTCAGCGTCGGGTACGCCTCAATCTCGACGGTGAACGCGCGCGCCGGCATGGTTGTCGGCTTTGTCGCGCTGCCGTTGTAATACATATGAAGATCGTCCGCCGCCGCCGTCGCGCCGGGCTCGATGGTCGCGTCGTAATATTTCGTGCCGCCGCCTGTCGGATTGTTCACGCCTGCCCCCACCCTGACGGTCAGATCATAGGTCTTGCGCTCGTAATACAGGCCGATGACCAGGCTGCCGTCCGGGGCGACGCTCGCCGTTTTCACGGTGCCGCCTCCGACCTTGGCCTCCTTGTAAGCCGTGCCGGCGCCGCTCTCAAGCTCGAGCGCGGGCAGCTTCAAATCGGAAAGCGTCAAAGACTCGCCGGCCGTGCCGGTCTTGTTCTCCGTCCGCTCCGCCTCCGCCGGGTATGCGCCGCGCGTGTTCATCACGTAGTGGTTGACGACATAAGGAATGCCGGTGTTCGCCGTCCACGCCGCGGTCAGCGTGATATGCTCCGTAATCGGCGCGGTGAAGTTGAATTCGTTTCCGTTGCGCGTCCATTTCGCGAACGTGTAGCCTGTTCTGGACGGGACATCCGGCGCGGCGGCCGTGCCGCCGCTCGCGACCGTCTGGGTGGCCGCGAGTGCGGTCACGCCGTCGGCGTCAACAAACGTCACGGTGTAATACGTTGTCCCGCCGCCGCCGCCGCTGCTGCCGCCGCCGCCCGACGAGCCGCCGGCGCCGCCGGCTGTGTCCGTGGTTTTGTTGCCGCCGGGCTCGACGTTTGTGGCGCCCTTGTCGTCCACGACCGACGACGACGAGTTGTTGTCAACCGAGGTGTTGGGCGTCGAAACCTCTGTCTTGCTCGTGACGCCGCTGTCCACGGTGACGCTGCCGACTTTCGCGTCGCCGCTGATCGAAACATCGTTTGCCTTGACTTCGGCTTTTGAGATCGCCGCGCCTTTTGTGGTTTTCAGCGCCGAGCCCCTCGCTTCCAGTGTCACGGATGTGATTTTTGCCGTGCTGTCCGCTTTTATGCTCGCGTTCTCCGCCGTCGCGGCGGCCGAGATCGCCGACACTTCACCTTTGACCGTCACGTCGGCGTTCTTGCCCGCAACGGTCACCGTTGTGATTTTTGCCGCGGCCGCGACGGTCATGTGCGCGTTTTCACTGACCGTCACAGTTTCGATGGCGCCGTCGACGATGGCGCTGCTGTTCGCGCCCACATCGACGGCCGTGACGGACGCGCTGTCTTCCACCTTCAGATGAACAGGCTGCCCAAATTTTTTCCCGACCACCGCAACGGGGATCTTGCTGTCACCGCGAATGACAATGGAGTTCTCGCCGCCGCCGTTCGCGATGAGCCTGCCCGCAACGACGACGCCGTCAAGCGTGATCTCGCCGTCGCCGACGCCCTGCGCGACAATCAGATCGCCGTTTATGACAGCGTCTTTCACCGTGACGTCCGCGGCGCGGATGATGAGGTTTTTGCCGTAGGTCTGCCCGCCGATCGACTTGTCCGCGATATCGCTCGTGGTGTTGTCGAGCACCTTCATGGCCTCGGCGCGGGTGTACCCGGCTTGCGGGGCAAACATCCCGCCGCTCTTGCCCGCCACATAGCCGAGTTTCTGAAAGGCGTTGACGTAGGGCCTGTACGCGGCGCCGATGGCGACGTTGTCCGCAAAGGTCGTCTCACCCTCGACAGGCGCGACACCGTAAGCGAACGCGATATACTTCACCGCTTGCTCGCGGGTGACGCCGGCATTTGCGTCGAGCTTGTCCGATGGCGCAACAACACCCGCCGCCATCGCCTTTTCGATGTATTCATCCGCCCACGCCGGGGTTACGTCCGCCGAAACACGTTCGGTATAGCCGAATGTCCTCGACAGCATCGCCGCCAGTTCGCCCAGCGTGACGCCTTTCTGCGGGAGAAAACGACCCTTTCCGACGCCTTCCACCACACCGTACCCGTCGCCTGACCATTTGGCAATGACTCCGCTCGCCCAGTGCTCCGGCGGGACATCCGTGTAACCGCCGCTCGCGGCGAACGCCAGCGGCGCCGCGCCCGCCATCAACGCGAGCGCAAGGAACAGCGACAACGCGCATTTCCCGATTCTCATCATGCACAAGGACCTCCAATATGGAAATTTTTGTAATATTTTCAGGAGTTACACATATTTGGAGAGGACATCCGGGTTTACGCAGAAGGTGAAGGCGTCCTCGCGGGCGACGGCGCCCGCCTTGACGGCTTCCGCCAGGCTGTAGTCCATGCTCTGCATCCCCTCGGCGGCGCCGGCGTGGATCAGCGTGTCGATCTGGTGCGTCTTCGACTCGCGGATAAGGCTCCGGATGGCAGAATTTACGATCATCACCTCAAACACCGCCGTGCGGCCGCCGCGGTTGGGGGTCGACAGAAGCTGCTGGGAGATGATCGCCTGGAGCACCGTGGAGAGCTGGATGCGCACCTGCTGCTGCTGGCCCGGCGGGAAGACATCGATGACGCGGTCGATCGTCTTCGCGGAGCCCACCGTGTGCAGCGTGGAGAGCACGAGGTGCCCGGTCTCGGCGGCCGTGAGGGCAATGGACATCGTCTCGAGGTCGCGCATCTCCCCCACGAGGATCACATCGGGCGACTGCCGCAACGCGGCGCGCAGCGCCTTGCCGTAGCTCAGCGTGTCGTTTTCGATCTCGCGCTGGTTCACGATGCTCAGCTTGTGGTTGTGCAGGTATTCGATGGGGTCCTCCAGCGTCAGGATGTGGCAGTTGCGCCGGCTGTTGATCAGGTTGATCAGCGTCGCCAGCGTCGTCGACTTGCCCGAACCGGCCGGGCCTGTCACAAGAATCAGCCCCTTGGTCTTTCGGTAGAGCTCCAGCACCGGCTGCGGGATGCCCAGCCGGTCTGTGTCCGAGAGGCTGAGCTGCACCACCCGGATGACGGCGGCCATGGAATTGCGCTGCCGGAAAGCGTTGATGCGAAACCGCCCCACCCCGGGGAGCGAGAAGGAAAAGTCGCAGTCCCCCTCTTTCAGGTAGTGGTCGTAGGACTGGCTGCCGGACAGGCGGAAGATCTCCTCGATGATCAGCGCCGTGTCTTTGGGCATCATGCGAAAGTCGTCGGCCGCTTCGATCTTTCCGTCCTTTTTGAGCAAAATCGGGGACCCGGCCGTGATAAAGATGTCGGACGCCTTTTCGTGCACCGCCCGCACCAGCAGTTCGTGCACCGATGTCCCCGGCGAATTGATCGTCATATGTCTGCCTTCCTCTCCTTCGTCGGCGGCGTGCCGGCAGGCAGCTCCGCCCCGGTCATGTTCCGTCCCAAATGTTCATCCCGTCGTCGTAGACGAAGTCATCCTGCCACTGCCGCCAGGTCCGAACCCGATAGTGCGGGCCGGGTCCGGCGCTCAGCGCCAGCTCAACGCGCAGGTGCGCGTCCGCGTCGCTCACGTCGCGGCTCACGAGCAGCGGCGACTCCGAGACGATCTCCCAGCCCTGGGCCGCGGCCTCGCGGGCAAAGTCATCGGCGGACGCGCCGGAGAGCGCCGCGTCCAACTCCCCGACGGCGGCCTGCGCCTGCGTCTCCAAAACGAAGCAGCGCCGGACCCATTCGGTGTTCTTCTCCGCCAGCTTGTAGTCGGAGTAGGCCGACATCATGGCCAGCACCCCAAACGCCGACAGCGAGAGCATGATGAGAATGATGAGGATCGAGGGGCTGCCCTGCATCGAAGCCTGCCGTTTCATGGCGCCGCCCCCTCCCGTGTCCGGTACAGCCCCGTGGTCAGCGTGAGGATGGGACCGCGCGGCTGTTTTTCCAGCAAATAGGGCTCATTTCTGACCACCGTGACCGAGAGCGTCTCCCAGACACCGGCGGAGAGCGCCTCGGCGCCCGCGCCGGGCGCCGAGGTGAGCGTCAGCGTAAAACCTGCGTCCGGCGGCGCCGCCACCGGACGCCATGCGTCGTCGTAATACAGTGTCCACACGCCGGGGGCCGACCGCGCCGCCGCGCGCCCCGACACCGAAAGCGCCGCGCCCCCCTGCGCGGGCAGCGCGCGGTAAAGGGCCAACACCGTCTGCGCCTCAAAGCAGGCGTTGTCCTTGTCCCGCGCGCGCTGGCTCATGTTGGCGGCGCGCACGAACATCTCTAGGATAAACATGCTCACCACAGCCAGCACGCCGATGGCGATGATAATCTCGACCAGCGCGAACCCGCGCTGGGATCTCTCAAACTTCCGCATCGGACCGACCGTTCCTTTCTCCGCAAAACCGTGCGCCACAGGGCAAACAGGCGCCGCGCCCGGCGGACGCGCCCCCGCGTCAGGGGATGATCTCGACCTCCTGCGCCGGCGCCGATGACGGCGGCGTTTCGCCGGGCCGCCATGGGTCCGCGTGCAGGCGGAGGGTGACGGCGCTCTCGCGCCGGCCGCTCCCTTGCCCGGCCCACACATCGAGACGCACGGCCTGTTCCGGCGTCTCCGTCGGGCCGGCATAGGTCAGCTTGAGGCCGTCGATGGCCGCGATCTCGGCGCCGTACGCCGGATCCAGCGGGTCGGCGGCCGGCGACAGACTCTCCCGCAATGTGCCGTCGTGGAGATAGATGCGCAATTCGTAGGCCTCGCCGCCGTAGTGGTCCGTGAGCACGAGACATTCTCCCCCGTCCGGCAGGGAGCGGATCTGGACGCCGCCCGTCCTGTCGTGCTGCCGGATCTGTGTGGCCATGTATGACAACGCCACCCGCAGGTTGGCGCTGTCGGCCCGTTTTTCCATGACGCGCCGGTACGTGCTGCCACCCACCGACACGAGGGTGTAGGTGGTGATTCCAAAGAGCATCAACAACGCCGCCACAAAGAACAATTCCAGAAAGTTGGCGCCCCACCGGCCGCGCATGGCGGACCCCCCTTGTACGATTCTCAGATTTTCAATCCTGCCGATCACCATCTCTCTCCACCGCCGCCGACGGCGAAGCGAGACCGGTCGATATTTCCGCGACCACAGACATGAGAGCACTGCCCTGTCGTCGTATATCAGTAACTTATTGCCGCTTCGCGGCAATAAAAAGCAAGAATTGGGGGTGTGGGTTGCGGAGGCAACCCACGTTAGATCTATATTTTGCATGTCTACGAGAAGGTGTCAAACACTTCGATGTCAGGCCGCAGGTTGGAGCCCTCCACCCGGTAGTGGATGAAAAATCGGCTCTCGTCGTATTGGACACCGTAATGGTCGACAAGATAGCTCACGTCCGGCGGGTAGGCCCCCTCCAGGGCGTAGCACTGTACGGCGGCGTGTTCGACGGCTTGCTGCAGGAAGGCCTTTTGGTCGGCGCTGTTGCGGCCGGACATCGCGCCGAGAGAAAATATCAGCGCCGCCACCAGCGCCGCCACCACGCCGAGACCGATCCAAACGGCGTATTCCTGCGCATGAAAGCGCTTCAGTTTCATGGATCTGCTCCTTTCCCGGGCGCCTCAGTACCTTGTTGCCGCTTCGCGGCAACAAAAAACAAGAATTTTTTGGGGACAGAGCCCACCCGCGGTTGGCGGATTTCATTTCCGAAAACCGCACCCCGCGAGGCGCCTCAGCGCCTCGATCCAACCCCCGTGTTGTTGAAAAACGAAATTTTTCAACAAATAAAACAAGAATTTGGGTTGTGGGTTGCGGAGGCAACCCACGTTAGCCGATGGACGACATGATCTGGATGAGCGGCAGCATGACGGAGATCAGGATGACGCCCACCAAGATGGAGAGAAGCGCCACAAAGGCCGGCTCGATAGACCCGACAATGCGGCCCAGCGAGGTGTCGACCTCCTGCTCATAGATCTCCGACAACTGACGCATCATGCCGTCCAAATTGCCCGTCTTGAACCCGACGGCCAGCATCCGCGTGAACAGGCGCGGGAATATCCCGGCGCCGTACAGCGCGTCGGCGGCCGCTTCGCCGGCCCCGATGCGGGCGCCGCAGTCCTCAATCTTGCCGGACATATAGCGGTTGTCCAGAATATCTCCGGTCAGCTTGAGCGCGATCTCAAAGTCCACGTGGCTGCCCAGCAGGAAGGCCATGGCCGAGGAGAACCGCTCGGCGGCGATCTTTTGATAGACGGCGCGGGTCAGGAAGAAGCGCGCTTTGAAGTGGTCAAACGCCGCGCGCCCGCCCTCGGTCGCGCGCAGGACGCGGTGGAAGACGGCCAGCGCCGCCACCGCGGCCAAGATGAGCCACCACCAACGGCCGATGAATTGCCCAAACGCCATGAGCCCGCGCACGAGGGTCGGCATCTCGCCGCCCAGCGAGCGCAGCAGGTCGTCGAACATCGGCAGCACCTGCACGATGAGCAGCAGGACAATCGCCGCCATCATGACAACCAAAACGACCGGATAGACGACGGAGGAGCGGATGCGCTGTTTGAGCTGCCCCTCCCGCTCGTAGTAGGTGGCTTGGGCGCTCATGATGTCGTCCAAGTTGCCCGACGCCTCGCCGATGGTGGCCATGCGCAGAAGATAAGGGGGGAAGGCCCCCGTCGCCTCCAGCGCCTGACTCAGCGGCTGCCGCGCCTCGATGCCGTCCGACACCTGCCGCAAAATGTCTTGAAAGACTGGGTTGCCGATGTCTTCCCGCAGCAGACTCAGCCCCTCCACCAGGGACAGACCGGCGCGCAGAAACAGCGACACCTGCGTGCAAAACAGCACAAGTTCCGAGTTTTTGAGTCGCTTGATCCGCTTCTTCTCCGTCTGTGGACCTTCGTTCATAGTCTAACCCTCCAACACAAGGTGTCCTGGGGAACACGGCGCCGCACCACGCCCCGCTCCGGCGTTTTCCGGCGTTCTCTCCGCCCGGCGGCGAAACGGTTTTCATAACGGTTTTCATCTCACATATCGATAGATCGGCGCGCGCCCTGTAGCGCCGTCCCAGTATTTTTCAAAAAAGAAAATTTGATTTTATTGGCGAACCGCGTTATAATGTGGGGCGACGGGGATTTTTCTTTGTGGCAGCGCCGCAGAGTGGGCCAGTTGGATGACCGAGAGATTTTGTCTGCGGATGAAACAAAAATACACGGCGAGGCTTTTGACGCCCCGGCCGCACACGGGTGTTGGTATATGGCTGCCTGCCGCATCGGTTTTGACATCGGCTCCACCACGATCAAGGCGGTCGTGGCCGACGAGTCGGACCATATCGTCTATAGCCGCTACCGCCGCCACCGCAGTGATGTGCGTGGCGAACTGCTGGCGCTCTTTGAAGAGCTGGCCGCCGACAACCCGGACCTGGCCGCGCCCATCTGTCTGACCGGCTCCGCCGGACTGGGGGCCGCGCAGGCGCTCTCGCTCCCGTTTGCCCAGGAGGTCATCGCCGCCACGAAGGCGGTGAACCGGCTGATCCCGGAAGCCGACGTGGTCATCGAATTGGGCGGCGAAGACGCCAAGATCACGTTTATGAAACCGGTGGTGTCGCAGCGGATGAACGGCACCTGCGCCGGCGGTACCGGCGCGTTCATCGACCAGATGGCCTCGCTGCTGACCACCGACGCGCAGGGGTTAGACGCGCTGGCTCGCGGGCACGGCGCGCTCTACACCATCGCTTCGCGCTGCGGCGTGTTCGCAAAGAGTGACCTGCAGCCGCTGCTGAACGAAGGGGCCGCCCACGAGGACCTGGCCGCCTCGGTGCTCCAGGCGGTTGTGAACCAGACCATCGCGGGGCTGGCCTGCGGGCAGCCCATCACCGGCACCGTCGTGTTTTTGGGCGGGCCGCTGCACTACCTGCCGGCCCTGCGGGCCGCGTTTGAACGCACGCTGGCGGGCAAGGCCGACCGCTTTGTCACCCCCGCGCACGCCGAGGTGTTTGTCGCGCTGGGGGCGGCCCTCTCTGCGGAGGGGCCCGCTGTCCCCGTTGTGGACCTGCCTCGCCGGCTGCGCGCCGCGCGCGCGCTGGACCCCGCGATCCCGCGGCTGCCGGTGCTCTTCGCCTCCGAGGCGGACCGGGCCGGTTTCGCGGCGCGCCACGCCCGGAACCGCG
>JAIRML010000103.1 GCA_031258665.1 Oscillospiraceae bacterium
CTTTTCATTGTCTTTGCCGCCTACTCCGTGAATGTTCATCTACAACTGAAACCAAGATATTCCCATGTTATTATATTCGCAATTTCTCTTCTGTTTCAACTTCTCATTTCTCTGCATTATACCTTCATAGGGGAGGGCGATTTGCGACATTATTATAACAATGCGAGTGCCTTGGTGGAGAATCATTTTCAACTCCCCTCTTTATACGCGGCGGTTTTTCCGGGGACCATTACATATCCGGCTGTATTGGCTGTTTTGATGACGCTGTTCGGAACCGGTCGGATCGTGGCGGCGGTCGCAAACGGTATTGGCATGAGTTTTGCCCTGTGTTGTGTGTATGCTATTCTCAAACGACGTGTGAGCAACAAACTCGCTCTGTTTTCTTCTCTGTTGCTTTCGCTGCATCCATTTATCTTGATCTATTCCAACACGGTAAACGCCGAGTTGCTGTACGGCGCGTTCATTTTGTATTCCCTCACCGCCTTTGATGCCGCCATGCACACCGAGGCCGCCGCCAGGGTGCGCAGGGTCATGTTGTATTCGCTGAGCGCGCTGTTTTTGGGCTGCTCCGTATTGTTCCGGCCACTGGGCATCATCCTGCTGGCGGCCTATTGCCTGACACTTCTCCTCTTTCCACGCGGCCGGCTGCACAGGCGGGCGCTTGTGGCAGCGGGCCTGGGTTGTGTCTTTTTTCTGTGCAACCTCATGGATGGATACATCGTCAAACAGATCACAACATTCGACCCGCCAAAACAAGCGTATGGATGGAACTTATACGTCGGATTGTCGAAATTTGGAACGTGGAATCAATCCGACGCGGATGAATTTACCGAGGTGATCCACCATGCTTCGACATCCTCCGAGGTGCAGACATATTTTGCCGCCAAAGCCTTCGAACGCATGCGAGAACTCGGGTTCGATCTCGTTCCCCATGCTCTCAAAAAGATAAAGTTTTGGAACCCGGTCCGTTATGTCGCCTCGGAGGTGCGTCGTGATGACAAAACAGGGCGCCATAGCATGGCCGATTCACAAAATGTTGTCGAAATCGCGGCATTTTCATTTGATACGCCAATTTTTCTGATCGGTTTGATCGGATGTGTGTGGGGATTGGTGAAAAGGAGAAAATCCGATCTTTTGAGCAGCGTCATCGCCTTTTATATCACAGGCACTTTTCTTGCCCTGTCGATCCTTGAAAGTGGGGACAGATACACCATATCGCATCATATTCTGTTGGTTATACCCGCTGTTTTATTTGTCGCTGACATGCTGACGTTATCACAGAGGAAACAAAGCCGCGGAAGAATTTCTTGACACGGCCATGTTCTCCTGGTATAATACATAATATATGTTTTTCATATATGTTAACTATATTTTCGTGTTGAAAATGAAACGATCTGCTCGACCAGAGATACCGGAGAGCGAGTTCATAAAGATTGGCGTTTTCGCCAACCTTTATGAACTCGCTCTTTCATACCGTGCTGCCGCGAAGCGGCAATAAGTTACCAACGTGGGCTGCCTCCGCAACCCACGTTGAAGCATATGGGCCGGGATCTCGCGGGCCGCGAATCACGGATCATCACAGAGGTGCGGGGAGGCGGCGGCCAGTGCGCGTGAAGCGGAGTGGGATGGATATGACGGCCGGGAGTATTCCCAGGCTGCTGATTTCTTTTTCCTTTCCGCTGATGCAGGGAAGCTTGCTGCAGGAGACCTACCACACGTTTGACGCGGCGATCGTCGGGAACTACATCGGCAGCGGCGCGCTGGCGGCGGTGGGGATGTCCATGGCGGTCAACTCCACGGTGGCCGGGTTTTTCATGGGGCTGTCAAACGGCGCGGCGGTTCTCGTGGCGCGTTTCTTCGGAGCGAGGGACAGAGCGTCCCTGAACAAAACGGTGCATACGGCCATCTTTCTGGCGGCCCTTATGGGCGTGGTCCTCTCGGCGGCCGGCGTGCTGGTCACGCCCTGGCTGCTGCGGGCCATCCATACGCCCGAAAGCGTCTTTGTGGAAGCGTCCGTGTATTTCCGTATCACTTTTTCCGGGACCGCGGCGCTCACGGTCTACAATATGGGAACGGCCATCTTGAATGCCCTCGGAGAATCCAAAAAACCGCTGATGTTTCTGGTCGTCTCCGTGGTGATCAATGTCGTTCTCGACCTTGTTTTCGTGGCGGGGATCGGGTGGGGCGTCGCGGGAGCGGCCGTCGCCGTCACCGTTGTTCTGCTGCTTCTCAATGTCAGGCTGCTGAGGGTGTTCACCGCCGATCCGGAGGTGCTGGACCGGGTGCTTTCGGGGGTGATTTTACTGGCGCTGTACCGTCGCAGCGACTGGAGCCGGTTTTGAACACCCGCATGGCGAAGGCGCCGCTCTTTCGCGCGCCGTTGGCCATGGGCGGCTCATGACGAAATTCCCCGAGTTTACTGTCGCCCCCTTTCCAACGTGGGTTGCGCCTGCATTTTTGCGAATCCCCCGCTCCCGGGAGCGGGGGATTCGCTATTGCCGACGGCGCGCTTTTCTGATATAATAATGCATCATCGACCAACGTGGGCTGCCCCTGCAGCCCACAACCCAAATTCTTGGTACTTGATTGCCGCGGAGCGGCAACAAGGTACCAACGTGGGCTGTCTCTGCAGCCCACAACCCAAATTCTTGATACTTTGCTGCCGCAGAGCGGCAGCAAAGTACCAATGCATCATCGACGGGCGGGGCGGCGGGGCCGCCGGGCGTCGGGCGGAGGTGGCCGGGTGAACAATCGCAAACTGCTGCGGGTGCTGGAACCGGGGGCGCGGCTGTCCTTTTTGGCGATGGTCCTCTTTGCGGCGGCGTCCGCCTTTGTGAACACCTGGCTGGCTGTCTGCGAGGGCGCCGCCGTTGTCCTCCTGTACCTCATCTACCGCCGCTTCCTCGCCGCGCGCCGGCGGGAGATCGTCCGGTACCTGGAGGGGCTGACACAGGACGTGGGCGCGGCGATGGGCGACTCGCTTGTGAACTTTCCGCTGCCGATGGTCATTCTCAAGCTTGACAACGGCGAGATCCTCTGGTCGAACGAGCGCTTTTTCGAGATCGCCGGCGAGCGGGAGCATCTCTTCGAAGTGAAGATCGGCGACGTGGTGCCCGGGTTCCACGCGAAGTTTCTGCTGGAGGGCAAGCGCGAACACCCGCTGGGGGTCTCGCTGCGGGGGCGGCAGTACAATGTCTTCGGCAGCGTGGCCAGCGTCGGCGCCGACCCGACCCAGGCCCGGAGCCTGCTCGGTACCCTCTACTGGATCGACGTGACCGAGGCCGCCGCGCTGCGCCGGGAGTACGCGCTGTCACGCCCGGTGGCGGCCCTTGTGGTGCTGGACAACTACGAGGAGATCGTGAAAAATCTGAACGACTCACAAAAATCCGGGATGCTGGCCGCCATCGACGACCGCGTCGCCGCCTGGGCCGCGCCCGCCGAGGGCATTTTGCGCAAATTTGACAGGGACCGGTTTCTGTTCCTGTTTGAGGAGCGCCACCTGGCCGCGTTCATCGAGGGCAAGTTTTCGCTGCTCGACGCGGCGCGCGCCGTCGTGAGCCCGGGCGGGGTCCCGGTGACGCTCAGCGTCGGCATCGGCAAAGACGGCGCCACGCTACGGGAGGACTTCGGGTACGCGGCGCTCGCCATCGACATGGCGCTCTCCCGCGGGGGGGACCAGGCCGTCATCAAAAACCGGCTCTCGTTTGAGTTTTACGGCGGCCGCTCCAAGGAGTTCGAAAAACGCACGAAGGTCAAATCCCGCGTCATGGCCAACACGTTGGCCCGGCTCATCTCCGATTCGTCCAACGTGCTCATCATGGGACACAAAAACGCGGACATCGACAGCGTGGGGGCGGCCGTCGGCGTGGCCGCCGCCGTGCGCAAACGCGGGCGCAAGCCATACATCGTCATCGACCGGACGCACACCGTGGCCGAGCGGCTGCTCCGGAAGATGGAGGACCTGCCGGGCGCCGACGAGCTCTTTGTGACCGAGCAGACCGCCATGCTGCTCGCGGGCCGCGACACCCTGCTCACCGTGGTCGACACAAACCGGCCGGAGCTCGTTGAGTCCCCGAATCTCCTCCAGGCCTGCACCCGCATCGCCCTGATCGACCACCACCGCCGCGCGTCGAACTACATAGAGCGCGTGGCGCTGGGGTTCCACGAACCGTACGCCTCGTCGGCCAGCGAACTCGTCACGGAGCTGCTCCAGTACATGCTGGACCAGGGGGACCTGCACCGGCTGGAGGCCGTGGCGCTGCTCGCCGGCATCGTGCTCGACACCAAAAACTTTACCATGCACACCGGCGTGCGCACCTTTGAGGCGGCGGCCTTCCTGCGCGGCGCGGGGGCCGACACCGTGGAGATCAAAAAGCTCTTCCAAAGCGACCTCGCGGCGGCCATCGCGCGGTACGACGTGGTGCGCAACGCCCGGATGTACAAGGGGCAGGTGGCGCTGGCGGCGGTGGAAGCGGCGGTCGACCGCACGGTGGCGGCCCAGGCCGCCGACGAGCTGCTCGGCATTGCCGGGGTGGACGCCTCCATTGTCCTCTTCCCGGAGGAGGAGAAGGTCGTGCTGTCGGCCCGGTCGCTGGGGCGGATCAACGTGCAGGTCGTCATGGAGAAGCTCGGCGGCGGCGGGCACCAGACCATCGCCGGCGCCCAGGTGCCGGAACGCTCGGTCCAGGTTGTCCTGACGCGTCTGCTGCACGCGATAGACCAATATCTGGAAGAAAACCCGACAAACGCGGAACGCGTGTGACGCGACGGGCCGCGGGGCGGGCGGAACGGGGCCGGGCAGGGGCAAACCGGAAAGTCGGGCGAATCGGGGCGAATCGGAAGGAGTGTGCCGGAGTGAAAGTGATATTGCAGCAGGACGTGGCCGGGCAGGGGAAGAAGGGCGAGCGGGTGGAGGGGTCTGAGGGGTACGCCCGCAACTACCTGCTGCCGAGGAAGCTGGCGGCGAAGGCGACGCCCGATGCGCTGAACGCCTATAAGCTGCAGGAGCAAGCGCGGCGGGACGGCGCGGTGCGCGCGAAAGAGCGCGCGCAGGCGCTGGCGGAACAGATGAAGGACATGGTGGTGCATGTCCGCGCAAAGGCCGGTTCGCAGGGCCGGCTGTTTGGCGCGGTGACCGCCGCCAATGTGGCGGACGCGCTGAAGGCGCAGTACCGGCTGGAGGTCGACAAACATAAGCTGGTGCTGGAGGAGCCGATCAAACATTACGGCCGCCACGAGATCAAAGTCAAGCTGGGCTCCGAGGTCTCCGCCCGCCTCCAGGTGGAAGTCGGGGAGTGAGCGCGCGGGCTGTGACGGGGAGAGGGGGTGCGCCGGGTGGATGATCTGCTGGCAAGGCGCCAGTGGCCGCACAGTGTGGAGGCGGAACAGGCGGTGCTCGGCGCCATGCTCATCGACGCGCGCTGTGTGCCGGATGTCGTGGGGCTCCTGCGCGCCGAGGATTTCTTCATCCCCCAAAACCGGGACATCTTCGAGACCATCCACTCGATGTTCACGCTGTCGCAGACTGTCGACCCGGTCACGGTGCTGGACGGGATGCGCACGCGGGGCCTGTGCGCCGACGAGGACGCGGCGCGCGCTTTTTTGATGAGTCTCATGCAGGTGACGCCCACGGCCGCCCACGTGCGGGAGTACGCGGGCATCGTCCGCGACCGGGCGCTGTTGCGGCAGATCGCCGAGGCCGCCGCCGACATCTCCGCGCTGGCCCAAGGGGGGCAGGACGAGGCGGAGACCGTGCTGGACAGCGCGGAGCGGCGCGTCTACGACATCCGCCAGGGGCGGGCGGACCAGTCTCTGCACACGGTGTCGGCCGTGCTGCAGGAGGTGTTTGCGCGGCTCGACGAGCTGTCGCGCCACAGGGGCGGGCTGCCGGGGCTGCCCACGGGGCTCGCCGAGGTGGACGACTACATCGGCGGCCTGGGACGCTCCAATTTGATTTTGATCGCCTCCCGGCCCGGTATGGGCAAGACCAGCATCGCGCTGAACATCGCGCTGAACGCGGTGAAACAGAGCGGCAAAACGATCGTTTTCTTCTCGCTCGAGATGTCGCGGGAGCAGCTCGTCATGCGTCTGCTCTCCAGCGAGGCCTTCATTGACTCCCGCAAACTCCTGACGGGGGATCTCTCGATGGAGGAGTGGAACCGCCTGATCGACGCCTCCCGCACGCTGACGCGCCTCGACTTCCGTTTCGACGACAACTCCAGCATCGGGGTGGCCGAGATGAAGGCCAAGTGCCGCCGCCTCGACAACCTGGGGCTCATCGTCATCGACTACTTGCAGCTCATGCAGGGCGGCCGCCGCCAGGAAAACCGCGTGCAGGAGGTGGCCGACATCTCCCGCAACCTCAAGATCATGGCCAAGGAGCTGAATGTGCCGGTGCTCTGCCTGTCGCAGCTCTCCCGCGCCGCCGAGACGCGCTCCGAGAAGAACAAACGCCCCATGCTCTCCGACTTGCGGGAGTCGGGCGCGATCGAGCAGGACGCCGACGTCGTCATGTTCCTGTATCGAGACGAATACTACAACGAGGACACGGAGGACCGGAACGTGGCCGAGTGCATCGTGGCCAAGAACCGCCACGGCGCCACGGGCACCGTGCGGCTGCAATGGCTGCCGCAATATACGGCCTTTTCGTCACGGGAGTGGAAACACGATGGGCCGTGACGCGCGCCGGCTGCGGCTTGTCGCGTCCGCGCGCCGTTTGGCCGCGGACGAAGCGCTGTTTGCGCCGGGCGCGCGCGTGCTCTGCGCGCTCTCTGGCGGCGCCGACTCGGTGGCGCTGCTGTTCTTCCTGTGGGAGAGCCGCGGGGTCCTGGGCCTCGCGCGGGTGGCCGCCGCCCACTTCCACCACGGCCTGCGCGGCGCCGACGCCGACGGGGATGAGGCGTTTGTCCGGTCGCTGTGTGCCGCGCACGGCATTGCGCTCACGGTGGGGCGGGCCGATGTGCGGGCCGCCGCGGCCGCGCGCCGGGCGGGGGTCGAAGAGACGGCCCGGGCGCTGCGGTACGCGTTTTTGGCGGAGACGGCCCGGGCCGGCGGGTTTGGGTGGATTGCCACCGGGCACACGGCCGGCGACAATGTGGAGACAGTTCTCCTCCACCTCGCCCGCGGCGCCGGTCTCCCGGGGATGACGGGCATCCCCGTCAAACGGAGGCTGACAGAAGAGGAAGAGAGATTTGTGTTGTCTGAGGACAACACGGATCTCCCGGGGATGACGGGCATCCCCGTCAAACGGAGGCCCCTTTTGTTGGTGCGGCCGTTGCTGGGGGTCACGCGGGCGGAGGTCGAGGCATTTTTGCGGGCCCGGGCGCTGCCGCACCGGGAGGACCTGTCCAACGGCGACCGGGCGCTGGCCCGCAACCGCGTGCGGCACGAAGCCGTGCCGGCGCTGCGGACCGTGAATCCGAAGCTGGAGGCGGCCGTGTCGGGGATGACCGCGCTGCTGCGCGCCGACGAGGCGTTTTTGGCGGAACAGGCGGCCCGCGCGCTCCCGGAGGTCCGGGCGACGCCGGCGGGGCTTGCGGTGGAGGCCGGCGCGCTGTGGGCGCTGCCGCCGGCGCTGCGCACCCGCGCGGTCCGCCTCCTCTGGGTGCGGGCGTTGGGGCGCGACGCGCCGCTGCCGCTGCACCATGTGGCATCTGTCCTGGCGCTGTGCGCCGGCGTCGGCCCTTCCGCCGCCCACGATCTGCCGGGTGGCCTGGCCGCGCGCCGGGAGTACGGCGCGCTGGTCATCGGGCCGCGGCCGCCCGCGCCGCGCGCCTTCGCGCACCCCCTGTGCCCGGCGGGGGAGACACCCGTGCCCGAGGCCGGGCTGCTCTTTGTCTGCCGGGGCTCCCCGCCGTATGCGCCGGCGCCGCCCGGCGCCCTGCGGCTCCGCGCCGAGACGCTGGCGGGCGCGCCGGTTCTGCGGCCGCGCCGCGAGGGGGACGCGCTCTCCCTGCCCGGCCGCCCCGGCGGCCGGACGCTGAAGAGGCTGATGATCGACCGCCGGTTCCCCCGGCCGCTGCGCGCGGCGCTCCCGGTGTTGGCCGACGACGGCGGCGCGGTGGCCGCGCCCTTCTTCGGTGTGGACAGGAGGCACGCCGCCGCGCCGGACGCCCCGGCGCTGCTCATCACCGTGCACCCCTTGCCGGGCAGCGCGCTGGCGGACCGGTGGCGCCTCTGGTGCCCGCCGCCGGACAATTGACAATGGAGGAAAGGCCGCGCGGCGCGAAAACGGGTGCGGCACGGCGCTGTAAATTACGATATTTTATATGAACCGGCGCGAAGACACTGCGCGAACGCGCAAAAGGAGGCCGCCCATGCATCCGGACGTTGAAAAAATTTTGCTGAGTGAGGAGACACTGGCGGCGCGGGTGCGGGCGCTGGCGGAGGAGATCTCCGTGGATCTGGCCGGCCGCCGCCCGCTGTTCATCGGTGTGCTGAAGGGCGCCTTCATCTTTTTGGCCGACCTCGTGCGGCACGTGACATTGCCCTGCGACATCGATTTTTTGGCGGTGGCCTCTTACGGGCGGCAGGCCGTCACGGCGGGCGCCGTCCGCATTCTGAAGGACGTGGACAGCGACATCGGGGGCCGCGATGTGGTGATTGTGGAGGACATTCTTGACAGCGGCCTCACGTTAAGTTATATTATAAGTCTGATGAATGCCAGAAAGCCGGCCTCCGTCTCCATCTGCACGCTGCTGGATAAGCCGGACCGCCGGAAAGTTCCGGTCGAGGCGCGGTACACCGGGTTTTGCGTCCCGGATGAATTTGTGGTGGGGTATGGTCTCGACTACGCGAGCCGCTTCCGCAACCTCCCCTATGTGGGGGTGCTGAAGCGGGCCGTGTATCTGTGAGAGCGGATAGGGCGGGCGCTTCGTCGGCGCCGGCCGCTGAGTGAGGAAGTGTCCAGTTGAAAAAAGAAGGTGTAAAAGATCTCGGCTTTTACGTGGTCGTCATATTGCTGGTGCTGGGCAGCATCTGGCTGATCATGGAGCTGACGCAGCCCGCGAAGATCAGTTACCGGAGCATCGTCCAGTATTTCCGGCAGGAGAAGGTTCGGGAGTTCACCATCGAGGGCGACACCCTCCACCTGCTGTTGGAGGACAACGGAAAGGTCAGCGAGGTGGTGTGCGACCTCTACAGCGTCGACTATTTCCGGGAAGATCTGTGGAATCTCATCCAGGAGCAGGATGAGAAGGGCATTTTTAAAGATTACGACCTCGATAAGGGCTTTGTGCCGCCCTGGTGGCTGATGATCCTGCCCTATGTGCTCGTCATCGCGGTCTTCTTTGTGCTGTGGTATTTTATGTTCAACCGGGGGGCCGGCGGCGACAACAAGGCCATGCGCTTTGGGCGCGCGCGCACGCGGCTCGGCAGCGACGAGAAGAAAAAGATCACGTTTGCCGATGTGGCCGGCGCCGACGAAGAGAAGGAGGAGCTCAAAGAGATCGTCGAATTTTTGAGCCACCCCAAGCGCTTCATCGACATCGGCGCGCGCATCCCGAAGGGGGTGCTGCTGGTGGGCCCGCCGGGCACCGGCAAGACACTGATCGCCCGCGCGGTGGCGGGGGAGGCGGGGGTGCCGTTCCTCTCCATCTCCGGCTCCGACTTTGTGGAGCTCTATGTCGGCGTGGGCGCGTCGCGCGTGCGCGACCTGTTTGAGCAGGCGAAGAAGACATCCCCATCCATCGTGTTCATCGACGAGTTCGACGCGGTGGGCCGGCACCGCGGCGCCGGCATGGGCGGCGGGCACGACGAGCGCGAACAGACGCTGAACCAGCTCCTCGTCGAGATGGACGGGTTTGGCAACAACGAGGGCGTCATTGTGATCGCCGCCACGAACCGCCCGGACATCCTGGACCCGGCGCTGCTGCGCCCCGGGCGCTTCGACCGCCAGGTGTTTGTCGGGATGCCGGACATCAAGGGCCGCGAGGCCATCTTGAAGGTCCACGCGCGCGGCAAACCGCTGGACCGGGACGTGAGCCTCGGGAATCTGGCCAAGACGACGCCCGGGTTTACGGGCGCCGATCTTGAAAACCTGCTGAACGAGGCGGCGCTGCTGGCGGCCCGCCGCGGAAAGAAAGTCGTCGGCAACGGCGAGTTGCAGGACGCGATGATCAAGGTGATCGCCGGGCCGGAGAAGAAGTCCAAAGTCATCTCAGAAAAGGAGCGCCGGCTCACCGCGTACCACGAGGCCGGGCACGCGGTGGTGAGCCGCAACCTAAAGACGCAGGATCCGATCCACCACATCACGATCATCCCCCGGGGGCGGGCGGGCGGCATGACGATCTCGCTGCCCCAGGAGGACAGATCCTACGCCTCGAAGAGCGAGATGAGCGAGGACATCATCGTCTTCATGGGCGGGCGGGCGGCCGAGCATCTTGTGCTGGACGACATCTCGACGGGCGCCTCAAACGACATTGAGCGCGCGACGAAGCTCGCGCGCAGCATGGTGGTCAAGTACGGCATGAGCGACAAGATCGGGCCGATCAGCTTTGCCTCCGAGCACGAGGAGGTCTTCCTCGGCCGCGACTTCGCGCACACCCGCAACTACTCCGAGCAGGTGGCGGCCCAGATCGACGAGGAGATCAAGTCGTTTATCGCCGCGGCGTACGAGAAGTGCGAGGAGATCCTGAAGGACAATCTGCCCATGCTTCACAAGATCGCCAACTACCTGCTGGAGCACGAGACCATGGACGGCGACACATTCCGCGCCTGCTTCGAAGAGGACGCGCCCGACCCCACCCCGGCCTGACGTGGGCTGCACCCGCACCCCACAACCCGAATTTTTGTTTTTGTTGCCGCTTTGCCGCGTTTTTGGCAGCGCGGCATCGTCATTCCTCGCTTTGTTTGTGATGGGCGGCGTAGATTGTCAACATCAGCTCCGATTCGTCAATCAGCCGATACTCTGGGCGGCGCCCGGACAGTTTTTCGCTTTCAGTCAAAATAATAGGCACGCCTTCGCCGCGTCTGTCCATAAGAAACCCGCGAGGGCCATCGTATCCTTCGAGCGACAGGGAAGACCGCGCCAACAGACTGCAAAGCAAATCGTTCCTCGCCGACTGACGCAGCGGGAGGCTCTCGATGGTCATCGTGTTCGGAATCGACCCGGGCGAAAAGAGTTCCAGCCGGTTTTCAAACAGATGAAGCCGAATTTTTGAGCCATGAATAGAATAGTCACGGTGCGCCACAGCATTCGTCAGCGCCTCAAAGACCGCGGACATGGAATATTGCGGTATATCCTGTCTCGCGGGCCGCTTGATTGCCCCAATGCGCATATTTTTTCTGACGAAGTGATAGGCCTCTGCGATTTGATGATCGAGTGGTCCGGTGATGTCCCGGGCATCTAATTGATAGTCGGCGTTTCGTTCCGTGCCCCGGTAGGCGACGGCCTGAATAAATGCGCTGGGCAGATAGTCCTGCGGGCATTCACATGCCGTCAGCACGCCGCTGACGCTGGGGTATATATTGCCATCCGCGCCTTTCGTGAGCAATTTGAGTTTCAACAAAAAGTCGCGGTCATCCGCGGGCGAAAGAGGCGTTACGAATTGGCCCCACAAGGATTTCTTTAAACAATTTTCCGGCGCGCTTGTCACCGCTTGTTCATCGAAATAAATCATGCGTGACTGGCTGCGCTGCTGAAACAGCCGCGCCAGTCTGTCGGGCGTCAACTGCCGTTTCGCCGCGCCAATACGCTCGAAGTACCCACCGGGGCTTTGATGTATAAAGAGGCTTTTGGGGACATCCACCCGGATGATATTTCGCGCGCATCCATCGTCGGTGATAACCGCCAATTTGCGTATCAGGCAAAACAACTGCGGCGTGATCAGCCCATCACAGATATGACGCAGCCAATTCTCAACAAAATCCAATTTCTCGTCGGGAATGCCTGTTATTGAGCGAGTTTTATCATCGACCCCCAACACAAACACGCCGTCGGAGGCATTCGCCATCGCGGCCAGCGCATCCGCCATGCTTTTGTCATTTGGCGCGACAACCCTGTCGCCTCTGTAGCGCAAGTCTTTCAATTCAAGAGATGAGTCCTCGCCCAACTGTATCTGTCTTAACAGTTCATCCGTGGTATCAAACATATCATCGCTCTCCCCACATAATTCTTTGATAGCGTTTCTCAAACGCCTCGCGCCCGCCTTCCATAATGGGGCAAATAGATTCCCCCAATCAGCATACCACACCCGATGGCAAAAAACAACTATATCAACAGGCCCCGCGCCCCGGCCATCCGGGGGGCGGGGCGTCGGGAGGCAGCATGAGACAGACACGAACCCTGACGGCCGCGCTTCTCGCGCTGGCGCTGACACTTTGTCTCGTCCTTTGGCCGGCCGCGGCGGCGCCCGCGGTCGACGAGACGCCCCCGGCCGCGGGGGCAGGGCCGGCCCCCGCCCTTTTGGAGGCGGACGGCACCGACCCCGACGGGCGGTATATTCTCCTGCTCCGGGCGGGCGCGGTTTGGCCGGAGGACTTGTTTGACGGGCCGGACGGCGCGCCGGCGCCGATCCCGTATACGGACGACCTGTATGTGGCGGACACCTGGGCGCAGGTGCTGACATTGGTGCGCGCGGGTCTCGTCGAGTTCTTTGCGAAGGACGAACCTCTCCAGCTGCTGGAGGGGGCCGGCGCCGGCGCGGGGCAGTACCGGCAGGCGGTCGGCGTGGACGCGCTGTGGGACGCGGGCTACGACGGAACGGGCGTCACGGTGGCGGTGGTGGACTCGGGCGTGTACACCGGCCATGAAGATCTGGACGGCCGCCGGTTTGACGGCGCTAACTTCATCGGGTACCGGGAGGGCGCGCCGCCCGCCCGGGACTACGACGCCGACAAGACGGGCCACGGCACCTTTGTGAGCGGCGTCATCTCGGCGGTTCGCGACAATGGCGTCGGCACAGACGGGCTCGCCGGCGGGGCGAACCTGCTCATCGCGCGGTGTTTCTCGAAGGAAGACGTGCAGACGAGCGAAGTCCTGGCGGCGCTCGGCTATGCGGTGGCGCAGGGCGCGGACGTGATCAACATGAGTTTCGGCGGGTACAGTTCGGACACGGCGGCCCTCCTGCGCGCGCCGCTGGAGGAGGCGCGGCGCCAAGGGATCATTTTGATCGCGGCCGTCGGCAACGACGGCGCCGGCGGCCGGGTACAATACCCGGCCGGCCTTGAGGGCGTGATCGGTGTCGGTATGGTGGACGCGCAGGGCCGTGTGGCGGCGCAGTCCACGCGCAATTCCACGGTGGACGTCACGGCCCCCGGCCTCGAGATGTCCGGCCTCGGG
>JAIRML010000104.1 GCA_031258665.1 Oscillospiraceae bacterium
AACGTGGGCTGCCATGCAGCCCACAACCCAAAATTCTCGTTTTTTATTGCCGCGAAGCGGCAATAAGGTACTAAAGCGCTATGGCGTCTGCGTGACGATCCAGGGGAGCTGCCGTGTGACGCGGCAGCGTTCGGCGCGGATGACGGCCCCGATCTGCTGGGCCGCCTTCTCCACAGAGTCGTTGAAGATCACATAGTCGTAAGCGCCGATATAGTTGAATTCCTCATGGGCAATGGCGAGACGCCGCGCGATCTTTTCCTCGGGTTCACTGCGCCGGCCGCGCAGACGCCTCTCTAATTCTTCCCAGGACGGTGGCATTAAAAACACCAGCACGGCGTCCGGCCGGCGGCGCTTCACTTGCATGGCGCCCTGGACCTCAATGTCGAGCAGCGCGTACCCGCCTCGCGCCAGGCATTTCTCCACCGGCGCGCGCGGCGTGCCGTAGCATTGCCCGGCGTACTCGGCGTACTCAAGAAGCCCGTCACACGCGATGAGCGCTTCGAAGTCCGCCCGGGACACAAAGTGGTAGTGCACACCGTCCTTTTCCCCCGCGCGCGGGGGGCGCGTTGTCGAAGACACGGAAAAAAACAGAGGCTTTTCGAAGCGGTCTTTCGCGCTGAGAAGTTCCCGGATCACGGTGGACTTGCCCGTACCCGAGGGGCCTGAGACGACGACCAAGATGCCCGCGCCGTCACGCATCGTCGGCCACGTCTTCCGCCACGCCGTCTTCTTCCTCCCGCACATCCAGACGATGTGCGACTGTCTCCGGCTGGATGGCCGACAGGATGATGTGCCCGCTGTCGGCCACCAGCACCGCGCGCGTGCGGCGCCCGTAGGTGGCGTCGATCAGAAGGCCCTGATCGCGCGCCTCTTGAATGATCCGCTTGACGGGCGCGGACTCCGGGCTCACAATGGCAATCAGCCGCCCGGCCGACACCATATTACCAAAGCCTATGTTGATCAGTTTCATAGCGTCTCTCCCCGCGGATCCACAAAGGGCACGGGACCGTGCCCACGACCCGTAGTCATTCGATGTTTTGCGCCTGCTCGCGGATCTTCTCAATCTCCGATTTCAGATCCACCACCAGCCGCGCGATCTCGGCGTCGTTGCCCTTGGAACCGATGGTGTTGGCCTCTCGGTTGAACTCCTGAATCAGAAAATCCAGCTTGCGGCCGACCCCGCCGCCCGCGCGGAGCAGCGCGCGTGCCTGGTCGATGTGGCTGTGCAGGCGCACGGTTTCTTCATCCACCGCCACCCGGTCGGCGTACAGCGCGGCCTCGGCCAGGATGCGGTTTTCGTCGACCCCGGCGCCGTGCAACACTTCTTGCATCCGGGCCTCCAGACGGGCGCGGTACTCGACCGCCGTGCGCGGCGCGCGCGCCTCAATCGCGGCGGTCAATGTCTCGACGACGCCGAGCCGGGTCAGCATGTCTTCGGCCAACCGCGCGCCTTCGCGCGCGCGCATCTCCGAGAATGCCGCGAGGGCCTCGTCCGTCGCTGCCGTCACCTCCGCCAGCAGGGCCTCGGCGTCGACCTCGGCCTGGCGCACACTGAACACCTCCGGCAGGCGCGCCAAGGCCATGACGGAGAGATCCTCCCGCAGGCCGTACCGGTCGGCCATGCCGCGCAGGGCGGACAGATAACCCTCCAAGACGGAGGTGTTCAGAGCGATGTTGGACTTTTCCGCGTCGGCGAAGTCCAACATGATGTATACGTCCACCTTGCCGCGGGTCACCGCCCTCTGCACCCGGGCGCGCACCGCCTCCTCCAAATATGTGAACAGACGCGGCGACCGCACGGAGCAGTCATAATAGCGGTGGTTGACGGAACGGACCTCAATGGTGACTGTCCTCTGCGCGCCGACGCGCTCCGCGCGGCCGTACCCTGTCATGCTGGCGATCATGGATCAGCCCTCCCATTTCGATCAATGCGCTCTATTTTACACGTTTTCACGCGTTTTGTCAATTTTCCGCCGATTCCAAACCGGGCGCCTCACCGCAGCCGCGCCAATCTGTCCATCAAAAGGACAAACAGGCGTGAAAGGCCGAGGTCGTAAATCACAAACACGGCGCCGAGCCCCACCCATACGAGCGGCCAGACAGGCCTGGCCAGCAGATCGGCCCCCGGCCCCAGCGCCACCGGCAGCAACAGGACGAAACCCGCCAGCACGAGGTTGAAAAAAAGCAGCTTCAGCAGCCACTCGGTTGCCCGGCTCCGCCGCCGCTCACAAAAACTTTTGACGAGCGGGTACGGCCCAAAGGCCGCGAGATACAAAAACGCCACGCTCCGCAAGGGCAGCAGGAGCAGCCCCACCAGCCCGGCTGTGAGCCACACGGCAACGCCGGCCGCCGGCCCGTGCCGCATCACGGCCACGGCCACGGGGACGCCGGCCAGCGCGCACAGCCCAAGGCGTCCGGCGGGCCAGAGAGCCGCCGCCGCCAGTAAAACCAGCGACAGCGCCGCCAGCAACGCGCAAAACACCAGTCGTCTTGTATTTGGATACGGCAT
>JAIRML010000146.1 GCA_031258665.1 Oscillospiraceae bacterium
AATTTTGGGTTGTGGGCTGCATGGGCAGCCCACGTTAGCACCCTCTTGCCGCCAAGCGGCAAGAGGGTGCTAAGGTTGTTGCGGCAGGACGGACGACGGGCCGATGGGGAGGAATTTAACCGTTTCTCCGGATTCGTCGACAAAGTACACATTCTTAACGCGGGGCAGCACTTCGCGGACCATCTCCAGATAGAGCCGCGTGCGCATGATGTCGGGGTAGGCGTCGTACTCCGCCTCGATGGCCTTGTACCGGGACACGGCGCCCTCGGCCTCGTTAATGCGCCGCTGCTTGTAGGCCTCGGCGTCGTTGATCTGTTTGGACGCCTCGCCGCGCGCGATGGGCAGACGCTCGTTTTCGTACTTCAGCGCCTCGTTGATTTTGGACTGCTGTTCTTCTTTCGCGGAGGAGACATCTAAAAACGCCTCCCGCACCGGGTCCGGGGGCATGGCGTCTTGGAGTTGTACGCCGGTGATGAGAATCCCCATCTCGTACTTGTCACAGATCGCCTGCAGGTCGGCCATAACCTCACGCTGGATCTCGTCTTTGCGGTCGGTCAGCACATCGTCCAGCTCGTGCGAGGCCACGACGCGGCGGTAGGCCGACTCCGCAATGACACCCAGCGTGACCTCCGGCTGCTGCACCTTAAAAAGAAAGTTGTAGCTGTGAGCCACCTTGTAGAGGATCGCCCAGTCCGCGTTCACCAGGTTTTCGTCGCCGGTCAGCATGAGCGATTCGCCCTCGATGAACTCCTCGGAGGCAGCCGGCGACGTGTTGAGGTAGGCGGGTTCATTGCTGCGAAAGCCGAACTCCTGCCGGCGGATGCCCTCCACATTGACGGCGTAGACGCGGTCCACAAAGGGCCATTTGAAGTGGAGGCCCGGGTCTTGGACCGTGGCGCGGTAACTTCCGAAGCGGGTGATGACCGCCTCTTCACCGGCGTTCAGCGTGTAAAGGCTGCCGGCGAAGAGCGCAGCCAACGCACCCAGCACAAGGACCGGCGG
The DNA here is from genome assembly GCA_031258665.1 of Oscillospiraceae bacterium. Classification (GTDB taxonomy): domain Bacteria; phylum Bacillota; class Clostridia; order Oscillospirales; family UBA929; genus JAIRTA01. The sequence continues at coordinate 1,003 of JAIRML010000146.1, forward strand.
CGCCACCCGCCGGACGACGCGCTTGATCTTCTCCCACTGCCGGGCCACCTCAGGCCCAGCCTCAAATCCAAACCGAGACATACAAAGCCCCCCTCAAATGAGTATACCCAACGCAAGTCGCACTTGCAACCCATAACCCAATGTTGATTCCACTGCAAAAAAGCTAAGGAACGGACTGGATATTCAGTATAAAAGCCCTTGTTCATTATATTTTTGCAGTAAAATCAATGTTACACCGGCGGCGGCCCCGCCGTCAGCGCAGCCAGATCGTACGGTGTGGACTGGTAGACATAGTAGTTGAGCCAGTTACTGAACAGGAGGTACGCGTGGGAGCGCCAGGTCTTGTGCGGGGCGCGGGTCGGGTCGTCGCCGGGGAAATAGTTGACCGGCAGTCCGATGGGCAGGGAGCGCTCCACATCTCGAAAATATTCCCGGGCCAGCGTGTCGGCGTCGTATTCGGCATGCCCGGTCACAAAGATGCGGCGTCCGTCGAGGCTGATGACCAGATAGACGCCGGCCTGTTCCGAGTCGGCCAAGATCTGCAGACCCGGCACAGCCTCCACATCCGTCTGGCGCACCTCCGTGTGGCGGGAGTGGGGGGCGCGGAAGACGTCGTCAAACCCACGCATCAGTGGGCGGCGGTTCTCCAGCACCCGATGTTCGAACACCCCGAACATCTTTTGCGGGAGCGAGTATTTGGGGATACCGTAGTGGTAGTACAGCGCGGCCTGCGCCCCCCAGCAGATGTGGAAGGTGGAGTAGACATTGTGTTTGGACCACTCCATGATCCGGCACAGCTCCGGCCAGTAGTCGACCGACTCGAAGGGAAGCAGCTCAACGGGCGCGCCCGTGATGATCAGTCCGTCGAAGCGGCGGTCGGCGACGGAATCGAACGTGGTATAAAACGAGAGCAGATGTTCCTCCGGCGTGTTCTTTGGCTGATAGGACGAGGTCTTGAGGAGTTCCACCTCAATCTGCAGCGGCGTGTTGGAGAGGCAGCGCAGGATCTGCGTCTCGGTGACCACCTTGGTGGGCATCAGGTTGAGGATGAGCAGCTTGAGCGGGCGGATGTCTTGGTGGAGCGCGCGGTTTTCGGTCATGACGAAAATGTGTTCGCCCTCCAAAACAGTGCGCGCCGGCAGGGAATCGGAGATCTTAATGGGCACTGCGGGCACCTCCCAGGGAGATTATAGTACCTTGTTGCCGCGAAGCGGCAATAAAAAACAAGAATTTTGGGTTGTGGGCTGCGGAGGCAGCCCACGTTGGGGGTTGTATCATGATTATATGGGGGATTGTATCATAGAGAACCGTCAGCGGGCAATGGCAGGCTCTTCCTCCGGGGATTGGATCAGCATGTCGTAGGTGTACTGCGCGGATTCGCAGCGCGGAGTGCTGTCGGTGTTCCAGCGGGCCTGCGCGCGCATCTCTTCGTCTGTCTTCAAAAACCAGTCGTGCGCCCCCGACGCGGCGTCGCCGGCCGCGGCCACGTGGTACCAGTCGCCGTCCAGTTGGATGACGTTCCAGATGAACTCCGTGTTGCCGCGCCAGCCGCGGACGATGCGGCACTGGATGCCGGACAGGTCGCAGAGCCGTCGGTACGCGAGGGCGTAACCGCTCGTTACGGCGCGCCCTTCCACCAGGGCGCTGTAGAGATCGTCCTCCGTCTGTTCCCCGTTGAAAAGGGCCTGCGCCCCCTCCTCGTCGTAGGAGACGGACGCGCAGAGCGCATCGTACAGCCACAGCGCCGCGTAGGGCGGTGTCAGGTCTGCCGGCAGGTCGGTGATCAAGGCCTGCAGCGCCGCCTCGGCTGCCTCGGCGCGCGTGCGCATCTCGTCCGAGGCGGCCGGGTAGGTGATGGTGAATTCGGCGATCCGGGCAAAACCGTTGCCGGCCTTGAAGTCGATGTCCGGCGGGTACAGGGCGACCGATACGGCGGTGAGCCCCACCGCCCGGGCCGGCTCGCGGTAGTAGAGGTCTCGCGTCAGGGCCGTGAGATCGGTGTCGGACGGCAGATAGCCCACCTCCACCACCAGGCTGGACTGAAACGACCGCAGTGCGGCGTCGATCTCGTCTGTGAGTTCACGCACATTGTTCACTTTGCGGATATCTTCCTGGCTGCGGCCGGACCGGTATGTGATGGTGAGCCGCAGTGCCGTGTACCCCGCGAGCGCCGTGTATTTTGGGGACATGTAATCGACGAGATAAGCGCCGATGGGTTCCTCGCGCATGATCTGCTGGCAGACGCGGGAGACGTCGCGGTTGATGTTGCCCTGGTAATTGTACAGGCGGATCTCACCCAGCTCGCGGCCCTCCCGAATGAAGTCAATGATACGCTGTTTGAGGTCGGAGATGTTGTCGGCCCGCTCGAAGGGGAGCTCCTCTTGCGCAGGGGGCTGCTCCAGCGGGACAGAGGTGGACCGGTACTCGTAGTTAAACGTGTCCTTGCAGCCGGTCGACAGGGCAAAGACACAGACGAGCAGACAGAAAGAGACGGTTTTTCTCACAAAGACACACCCCCCTTGTGCGTGATGCTGCTCTTAGTGTCTCACATTTGACGCTGACGCGCAAGTGTTTCCTGCTTTTGGGGCGAATTTGGCCTCGGAAAGAAAGGATTTGGGAATAGAATGAGAAATCACTTGAAAAACAAACGGCAGTCAGATATAATACTGACGGGTCCATATGACGGCCCGGCGCCGCCCCGTATGGGCGCGCCCGGGGGTTTTGTCGTGTGAAGCCGCGTTGAAGAAGTGAAAAATGCGCTGCCTGAAATTCCGCCGCTCGGGCAGCTGTTTGAGGCCCATCGGAGGTTGCCTCAGGGTCTTCGCACGGGCGAGGGCCGGATGAGGACGGGCCCGTTGGGCATGTCCGCCTGTGGGCGGGGGACCGCGACGGCAGCGGTAGATGGGCAAAATATGTCGCTTTTCAATCGGGATGTGGGATTGGATCTGGGCACGGCGTCCATTCTTGTCTTTATCAAGAGCAAGGGGATCGTGCTGCGCGAACCGTCTGTGGTGGCGCTGGACAAAAACACCGGCAAGCTGCTCAAAGTGGGTACGGACGCGCAAAAAATGCTGGGGCGCACGCCGGGCCACATCGTGGCCATGCGCCCGCTCCGCGAGGGCGTCATCTCGGACTACGACATGACCGAGCGTATGATCAAGGAATTTTTAAAAAAGGTGATGGGGTTTAGCATCTTTCGGCCGCGCATCGTGATCTGTGTCCCCAGCGGGATCACAGAGGTCGAGGAGAGGGCTGTCATCGACGCGGGCCTGCAGGCCGGCGCGCGCCGGGTCTACCTGATTGAGGAGCCGGTGGCGGCGGCGATCGGCGCCGGGATCGACATCACAAAACCCTGCGGCAATATGGTGGTCGACATCGGCGGCGGCACGACGGACATCGCGGTGATCTCTCTCTCCGGCATTGTCGAGTCGACCTCGATCAAGATCGCGGGCGACCAGTTTGACGAGGCCATTGTCAAGTATATCCGCCGCAAACACAACGTGCTGATCGGCGAGCGCAGCGCCGAGGACCTCAAGATGAGCATCGGCTGCGTCTATCCGCGCCCCGATGAGGTGGAGGTGGAGGTCAAAGGCCGCTGCCTGATGACGGGGCTGCCGCGTGTCTTCTCCGTCTCATCGAGCGAGATGATCGAGGCGTTTGAGGAGGTGTCCACCCGCATTGTCGAGGGCATCCACAGTGTGCTGGAGCGCACGCCGCCGGAGCTTGTGGCCGATATCTCAACAAACGGCATTGTCATGACAGGCGGCGGCAGTCTGGTTTGGGGGTTCGACAAGCTCGTCGAGTCGAAGACGGGGATCGCCACCCATGTGGCCGACGAAGCCGTCTCCTGCGTGGCTTACGGCACCGGCAAAAGCCTCGAGTGGGTCAACGACATGCAAGACGGCACGATCAATCTCTCCCGCCGCAAGCAGATGCAGAGCTGAGTGGGTTTGCGGGCTCCTCCGGGGGTCATTTCACGGGTCTGCCCGAGTGCGCCGGCGCTCTTTCAATAGGGCACCTCAGCGATGAGAGTACCCGATGACATCTTCAAAAATAAGGAGGAAACAGGGCGTTGAAGTATGTATATCTCTTCTCCGAAGGCAACAGCCAGATGCGGGAATTGCTGGGAGGTAAAGGCGCCAACCTGGCTGAGATGACCGTGCTGGGCATGCCTGTGCCGCAGGGCTTTACCGTGACTACGGAGGCCTGTACCCGCTACTACGAGGACGGCGAGGTCATCGCCGACGAAATTCAATCGCAGATCGACGAATACCTGAAAAAACTCGAGGAGATCACCGGCAAGAAGTTCGGCGATCTGGAAAATCCGCTGCTCGTGTCGGTGCGGTCCGGTTCGCGGGCCTCGATGCCCGGCATGATGGACACCATTCTCAATCTGGGGTTGAACGACGAAGTGGTGGAGGCGTTTGCCCAGAAGACCAACAACCCCCGTTTCGCCTACGACAGTTACCGCCGTTTTATCCAGATGTACAGCGATGTGGTCATGGAAGTCGGGAAAAAATACTTTGAGGAGCTCATCGACCAGATGAAGGAGCAGCGCGGCGTCGTGCTCGACACCGAGCTCACGGCGGGGGATCTCAAAGAGCTCGCGGGCCAGTTCAAGGCCGAGTACAGGGCCAAGCTGGGTCAGGATTTTCCCCAGGTGGCCAAGGACCAGCTGCTGGGCGCCGTCAAGGCCGTCTTTCGCAGTTGGAACAACCCCCGCGCCATCTATTACCGCCGCATGAACGATATTCCCTCATCTTGGGGCACCGCTGTCAACGTGCAGAGCATGGTGTTTGGCAACATGGGCGACACGTCCGGCACAGGCGTCGCCTTCACGCGCAACCCCGCCACCGGTGAGAAAAAGCTCTATGGCGAGTTCCTGATGAACGCCCAGGGCGAGGATGTGGTGGCCGGGATCCGCACGCCGCAGACAATCGACCAGCTTGCCCAGGTGATGCCCTCGGTGTATAAGCAGTTCTCGGAGTATGCCGAGAAGCTGGAGCAGCACTACCGTGACATGCAGGACATGGAGTTTACGATCGAAAACGAAACGCTCTACATGCTCCAGACCCGCAACGGCAAGCGCACCGCCGCCGCCGCGCTCAAGATCGCTGTCGATCTCGTCGACGAGGGCATGCTCTCCACCGAAGAAGCGATCCTGAAGGTGGAGCCGCGGCAGCTCGACGCGCTGCTGCACCCGCAGTTTGACGCCGCCGCGCTGAAAGCCGCGAAGCCCGTGGCACAGGGGCTGCCCGCCTCGCCGGGCGCCGCCGCCGGCGCCGCGTATTTTACCGCGGAAGACGCGACAAAGGCCGCGCAGAGCGGCAAAGTCGTGCTTGTTCGCCTGGAGACATCGCCCGAGGACATCGAGGGCATGAACGCCGCCCAGGGCATCTTGACTGTGCGCGGCGGCATGACCTCTCACGCCGCCGTTGTTGCCCGCGGCATGGGCACCTGCTGTGTGGCGGGTTGCGGCGCCATCAAGATGGACGAGGCGAACAAGTGTTTCCACGTCGGGGGCCAGACCGTGCACGAGGGGGATTGGATCTCCATCGACGGGTCCACCGGCAATGTGTACATCGGGCAGATCTCCACGGTTGAAGCGTCTCTCACGGGCGACTTCGGCCGCTTTATGGCCTGGGCCGACGAAAAGCGCCGGCTCAAAGTCCGTACAAACGCCGACACCCCGCGGGACGCCGAGCAGGCTGTCCGCTTTGGCGCCGAGGGTATCGGCCTCTGCCGCACCGAGCACATGTTCTTCGAGGGCGACCGCATCAAGGCCATCCGCGAGATGATCGTCTCCGAGACGGTCGAACAGCGCAAGGCGGCGCTCGACAAACTGCTCCCGATGCAGCGGGGCGACTTCGAGGGCATTTTTGAGGCGATGGGCGAGCGGCCTGTCACGATCCGTTTCCTTGACCCCCCGCTGCACGAGTTCCTCCCCACGGCCGACGAGGACATCGCCGCGCTGGCGAAGGAAATGGGGGTCGACGAGAGCAAGCTCCGCCAGATCGTCGGTGACCTGCACGAACTCAACCCGATGCTGGGGCATCGCGGCTGCCGCCTCGCGATCACCTATCCCGAGATCGCCGAGATGCAGACTCGCGCGGTCAGCGAGGCCGCGATCCACGTGAAGAAGCGCCTCGGGCTGAACATCGTGCACGAGATTATGATCCCGCTGGTGGGCATCGTCAAGGAGTTCAGCTTTGTGCGCGGCATTGTCGTCGAGGTGGCCGACCGGATCATCCGCGAGTCCGGTGTCGCACTCGACTATCTGGTGGGCACGATGATCGAGATCCCACGCGCCTGCGTGGTGGCCGACGAGATCGCCAAAGAGGCCCAGTTCTTCAGCTTTGGCACAAACGACCTCACCCAGATGG
>JAIRML010000154.1 GCA_031258665.1 Oscillospiraceae bacterium
CGGGGTCCTCCGCGACACGGGCCGCGAGCGCCGCCGCCTCCCCGGGGTGGGAGCGCCGCCCCAATTTGACGGCCGACCGGCAGGCCACCATGTGCAAGATATCGTCGAAGAGGCGGGGCGCCGAATCCCGGCGGCTCTCCCGCAGCCGCTCGGACACCTCGTCGAGCAGCGCGGGCAGCGCCGCGGCGTCCACATCGGCCGGCGCCTCGCGGACCAGCAGCGCGCCGTCGCCGAAGTCCTCCAGCGAAAAACCCATCTCAGAGAGCATCTCCGCGTGTTCGAGCAGCGCCGCCGCCGCCGCGGGCGGGGGCGTCAGGACCAAGGGCGTGAGCAGCACCTGGGCCATCTGCGCCGTCTGCTTCTCCTTCAGCCGGTTGAAGACAATGCGCTCATGCGCGGCGTGCTTGTCGATCAGGAGAATCCCGTCCGCCTCCTCCACGATGAGAACCCCGTCCAGCACCTCACCCACAAAACGCCAAGCCGGCGCCGCCGGGGCCGGGCCGGCCGCGGCCTCCTCCCGGAGGGGCTCCGGCGGCGCCTCGGCCGCGGCCCTGTATCTGCCGACGCCCGGCCGGCTGAGCGGCAGGGCGGCCGCGCCCGGCAGTTCCGCGGCGGGGGAGGCGTAAGAGACCGGCGCCGGGGGTGGGGCGGCCGGCGTACCCGCCCCCGCGCGGTACGCCTCCGCCGTCATCGCAGGCCAGGCGTCCGGCCGGGGCGGGGCCGCGGCGTGAAACGCCGCCCGGGGCGCCTGCGACGCGCGCGGCGGCGCCTCCCACGCCGGGCGCCCCAGCGCCGACAACGCGCCGCGCACGGCATAAAACACCGCGTCGAACACATCCCGCTCCGAGGCAAATTTGATCTCACTCTTGGCGGGGTGGACATTGACATCATACGCGGAGGGCGGCAGGTCCAGGTGCAGCACACAGGCCGGGTATCGACCGGCCATGACGGCGTGGCGGCCCGCCTCCTCCAGCGCCGCCGTCACCGTGCGGGCGCGCACCGGCCGGCCGGCCACCAAGATGTGCTGGGCCTGACGGCTGCCCTGCGCCTTCTCGGGGCGACTGACAAAGCCCCACACGCGGACCCCTCCCTGTTCGCTGGACGGCACCTCGCACATCTCCTCCGCAAATGTCCGCCCCAACACGCTGTACAGGCAGGAGCGCAGAGCCCCGTCGCCCGGGGTGTGCAGCGCCGGGCGGCCGTCGCGCACATATTGAAACGAGATTTCCGGGTGGGAGAGCGCGGCCCGCTGCACCACCGCCTGCACGTGGGCCGACTCCGTCGTGTCCTTTTTGAGAAACTTTTGCCGGGCCGGGGTGTTGTAAAAGAGATCGCGCACCACGACGGTCGTCCCCTCGGGGCAGCCGGTCTCCCGGCTCTCGGTCACCGCGCCGGCCTCCAGCGTGAGCGCCGTGCCGAGCGCGCTCCCGCGGGCGCGCGTGATGAGCTGCGCGCGGCTCACGGCGGCAATGGCGGCCAGCGCCTCGCCCCGAAACCCCAGCGTGCGCACCGCCGTCAAGTCCTCCGCCGAACGGATCTTGCTGGTGGCATGGCGCAAAAACGCCGTCTGCGCGTCCTCCGGCGCCATGCCCTCCCCGTTGTCTGTCACCCGCAGCAACCGCACGCCGCCGCCGGCCGACTCGACCGTCACGGCCGTGGCGCCCGCGTCTATGGCGTTCTCAATGAGCTCTTTGACCGCCGCCGCCGGCCGCTCGACCACCTCGCCGGCGGCGATGAGGTCGGCCACATGGGGGGCCAGGGTGTGGATCTTCGACATGGGCGACTCTCCTTATCGCTGTCTTACCTAGTACCATATCATAAATCGCGCCGCCGTTCAAGGCCATTTGCGGCGGGCGCGGCGATCATCCGACATTTTGGGGCGCCGCCAAACATGTCAGGCGGACGCGGCGTCGGGAGATTTCGGGGCAGATCAAACAAAAATCATAGCAAACATCGGGGCATTGCCGCGTTTTTGTGAAATATGGAAAAACAAGGCGTCGGACAGTGGTGGGCGCGGATTTTGCCCCGTTGTTTGCCCTGTTGGCGGCTTTGGGCCCCTGCCCCGCCTTGACGGGCTCCGGGCGCGGTGATATAATGGCGGTGCGCACAGACAAAACCGCCGGCGCCCGCCGGGCGCGCGTTTTCAAGAATTTTCCATTTGGGAGTGACGCCTTTATGAAGCGCTGTATGCCGCTGTTTTTCTGCCTCTGTCTGCTGATGGGCTGTGCCTCTCTCTCCGCGCCGACCGGCGTCCGCAACGCCGCGGGGACGCAGAGCATCTCTGTCCCCACCCCCGCCCCCGCCTCCGACCCCTCGCCCGCGCCGCCCAGCGCGGCGCCGTCCCCCGGCGTCCCGGAGGCCGACCCCAACGCGCCGCTCACCCCCGCCGTTCCCCACGCCGTGGCCCTTCCGGCGCCGGTGGGCGACGTCGTTGAGATCAAAGAAAAACTGTTCATTGCCCAGACAAACGACATCTACCTGAACGCCGAGGACTACCTGGGCAAAACACTCCGCTACGAGGGGTTCTTTGACGAATATGTCGACGAATTCACCGGCAATGTGTACCGTCTCGTGCTTCGCAACGGCCCCGGCTGCTGCGGGTACGACCAGAGCGCCGGCTTCGAGGTCGTCTGGGACAACGGCTACCCGGCCCTCAACGACTGGGTGGCGGTCACCGGCGTGCTGGAAGTCTACGACGAGGAGGGCGCGTCATATCTGCGCGTGCGCCTCACCGACCTCTCTGTTCTCGACGTCCGCGGCGCCGAGTACGTGGAGAATTGACAGTACACAAAATTTGCGACCCGCCGGTGCACGGCGTGCGCCGGCGGGCGCGCCAATACCGGCAACGAAGCCGGAAGCGAGGTCGTCGGATTGGAGAGCAGGAGTCGGTATCGGGGCCGCCGCCGCCGCCGCAAAGGCGTGACGGCGCTGGTGGCAGTTTCTGTTGTGCTGGCGTTGGGAGTCATCGCCGGCCTTTTGGTGTTACCCAATTATCTTGTCTACACGCCGGATGGCCGCGTGTATCTCGACATCCCCTTTCTCAACCGCTGGCGCGGGGAGCCGCTCCCCACGCCCTCCGGCGCCGCGCTGCCCGCCTGGGCCGTGCCCGACACGCCGCCCGACACGCCGACGCCGACGCCAACACCCACCCCCACGCCGACCCCCAGGGCCGAGCGGCCTTTCCGCGCCCTGTACGCGCCGATCGCGCTGCTGCAAACAGAAGACGGCCTCGACGCGCTCCGCGCCCAGGCGGCGGCCGGCGGGCCGGTCGACGCATTGGTGCTGGAGCTCAAGGCCGAGAGCGGCCTGCTGGCGTTCCGCTCGTCGCTGCCGTTTGCGATTCAGGCCAGGGTGAGCGCCGAGACGGACCTCGCCGCCGCGCACATCCGCGCGCTGCGGCGCGAGGGGGTCTATGTGGTGGCCGCCCTGTCCGTGTTCAAAGACGCCTCTGTGCCGCAGCAGGAGCAGTCTGTGGGGGTCAAACATGTCTCTGGGGTCAACTGGCTCGACAACACCCGTTCGCGCTGGCTGGACCCTTACAAGGAGCCGGCCCGCACCTACCTGCTGGGGCTGATCACAGAGGTGGCCGGGCTGGGTGTGGACGAGATTTTGCTAAACCGCTTCACCTTCCCCGCGCGAGGGTCCCTGAGCGCCATCAGCTACGGGGCCTATGAGAGTGTCCCGCGCAGCGACGCGCTGGAGAGTTTCGCGCGGGAGGCGGCGGACCGGCTGGCCTCCTCGCATGTGGCGCTGTCCGTCATGCTGGAGGACGAGACGGCGCAGACGGGGGAGGACCCCCTCGGCGGCCAGCGGCTGGCGGCGCTGGCGGCGATCTTTGACCGGCTGTACGCGGCGGCCCCGCTGACCGACACAGGCGCGTCGTTTGCCCCCATCTTGGCGGCCGTGTCCGCCGTGACGCCCGCGGACCGTCTCCCGGCCAAATTGGTGCCGGTGCTGACGGTCCCGGAGGGGCTGCCGCCGGAGACCCTGCGGATCTCTTTGGACGCCGCCGGCGGGCGGGAGGGGCTCGGCTGGCTGCTCGTGAACGCGGAGGGCGCGTACGCGGTCCCCTGACGGGGCGATCTTGGCCGCGGCCGT
>JAIRML010000230.1 GCA_031258665.1 Oscillospiraceae bacterium
GACACCTCCGCTCGGCGCGCGGACGGCCACGCTGGAGAGTTTGCGCCCCGAGTCGAAGGGGATCTCCCCCAACCGCGTCCGGGCGCGCAGCGCCTTCGGCGCGCGCAGTCCGCGCGCGAGCAGGTAGTCGAGGAGCGCCGCCTCGGTCGGGTCCCCCGACGCGCGCCCGCCGGCGTCCAGCGCGGCATTGTTGCAGTGGGCCATGGCGTCGTGCAGCAACGCCTCGTCGGGGCTTTGCACTTCCCGCACGGCCATGCGGTTTTGTGTCCGTGTGCCGGTCTTGTCGGAGCAGATGACCTGTGTGCTGCCGAGTGTCTCCACGGCGGGCAGACGGCGGATGATGGCCCCGCGGGCGGCCATGCGCGACATGCCCATGGCCAGCACAATCGTCACGACGGCCACCAGCCCCTCCGGGATGGCGGCCACCGCCAGGCTCACAGCCGTGAGGAACATCTCAAAGACGCCGCCGATCCCTCCGATGAGACCCAGCGCAAAGATGAGCACCGCCACACCAAGCACGCCGGCCGACAGTGTGTTGGAGATCTGCCCCAACTTTTTTTGCAGCGGCGTGAGCTCCTTTTCGGTTGCGGCAAGCCGACCGGCGATGGCGCCCATCTCCGTGTCCATGCCGGTGGCGACGACGAGGCCCACGCCGCGCCCGTAGGAGACAGACGTGCCCATAAACGCCATATTGATGCGGTCGCCCAGTGGGCAGACGGGGTCACCCAGGGCGCCGCTCACCTTCTCCACCGGCACGGATTCCCCTGTGAGCGCCGACTCCTCCGCGTGCAGCGACGCGCTCTCCAGCACGCGCACGTCGGCCGGCACACTGTCGCCGGCCTCCAGCAGCAGCACATCCCCCACGACCAGCTCGCGCGCCGGCACCTTCATCGGGTGTCCGTCGCGCAGCGCGCGGGCCTCCGGCGCGGCCAGCTTTTTGAGCGCCGCCAGCGCCTGCTCGGCGCGGGACTCCTGGATCGTCCCCAGTACGCCGTTCATCACGACGACCAGCGCGATGATCCCGGCGTCCACATATTCGCGCAGCAGCGCGGAGATGACCGCCGCGGCGATGAGCACCCAGATCATGAAGTCGCCGAACTGTGCGGCAAAGATCATGAACCAGGTCTTTTTGGAGCCCTGGGTCAGTTCGTTGGGGCCGTTGCGCGCCAGGCGGTCGGCGGCTTCTCGGGCAGAGAGGCCGCCGGCGCCGCCCGCCGTCTGCTTGAAGAGTGTCTGTTCGTGCAGCGTGTGCCAAAGTGTTCGCGTCATCGTCCATCGCACCGTCCCTGTGATCGCATTTTGTGCCTGTCCCCATCATACCAAACGGCCAAATCTCTGTCGCGCTCTTTTTGGCGCCTTCAAAAAGTGCCCAAAAAGTACCAGGGTGTGACAAAAAAATTCCCTGCACCTTTGTCCCGATTGTGGTATAATAAGCGGGTAAAACGGGAATTTGGGTTGCGGGTGCAACCCACGTCAGGTCAGGGGAGGACACCATACCATGGGTATGCTCACGAAATTGTTCGGCACCCACTCCGAACGGGAACTCAAACGCATCCTGCCCGTCGTCTCGCGCGTCGAGGCACTGGAAGAGACATACCGCGCGCTCTCAGAGGCGGAGCTGCGCGGGCGGACGGCCCGCTTTCGGGACCGCCTCGCGGAAGGGGAGGCGCTGGACGATATCCTCCCGGACGCCTTTGCCGCCGTGCGGGAGGCGGCGGACAGGGTGCTCGGCCTGCGGCCCTTCCATGTGCAGATCATCGGCGGCGTCGTGCTCCACCAGGGGCGCATCGCCGAGATGAAGACCGGCGAGGGCAAGACGCTTGTCGCCACGCTGCCGGCCTACCTGAACGCGCTGACCGGGCAGGGCGTGCACATCGTCACGGTCAACGACTACCTGGCCCGGTACCACTCCGAGTGGATGGGCAAGGTCTACCGCTACTTGGGGCTCACCGTCGGGCTCATCGTCCACGGCGTGGAACCGGCCGGGCGCCGCGCCGCCTACGCCGCCGACATCACATACGGCACAAACAACGAGTTCGGGTTTGACTACCTGCGCGACAACATGGCGATCTATAAAGAGCAGATGGTGCAGCGCGGACACGCCTTCGCCATTGTGGATGAGGTGGACTCCATCCTCATCGACGAGGCGCGTACGCCGCTCATCATCTCCGGGCAGGGCGAAAAATCCACAGAGCTCTACGCGCGGGCCGACCAGCTGGCCGCGCGTATGCGCGGGGTCAAGGTGGTGGAGCTCGACAGCAAGGCGGAGCACGACGACATCGACGGGGATTATGTGGTCGATGAAAAGGCCCGCTCCGTCACATTGACACCCGCCGGCATCTCGAAGGCGGAGTCGTATTTTGGCATCGAAAACCTTTCCGACCCGGAAAATGTCACGCTCGCGCACCACGTAAATCAGGCCATCCGCGCCCGCGGCCTCATGCAGCGGGACATCGACTACGTCGTACGCGACGGGGAGGTCATCATCGTCGATGAATTCACCGGCCGCCTCATGTTCGGCCGCCGCTACTCCGAGGGGCTGCACCAGGCCATCGAGGCGAAGGAGGGCGTCAAAGTCGAGCGGGAGAGCAAGACGCTGGCCACGATCACGTTCCAGAACTATTTCCGCATGTACCGAAAACTCTCCGGCATGACCGGCACGGCGCTCACCGAGCAGGAGGAGTTCTCCCAGATCTACAAGCTGGACGTCATCGAGATCCCCACCAACAAGCCGATGATCCGCGCGGACGCCCCGGACGCTGTCTACAAGAACGAGGCCGGAAAATACCGGGCGATTCTCCGGCAGATCAAAGAGTGTCACGAGCGGGGTCAACCGGTGTTGGTGGGTACCGTCTCCATCGAGAAAAACGAGCTGCTCTCCGCCATGTTGCGGCACGAGGGCATCCCCCACGTCGTGTTGAACGCGAAGCGCCACGAGAAGGAGGCCGAGATCGTCGCGCAGGCCGGCCATGTGGGCGCCGTGACGGTGGCCACCAACATGGCGGGGCGCGGTACCGACATCATGCTGGGCGGCAACGCAGAATTTTTGGCGGTGGCCGACCTGCGCAAAGCCGGCGTGCCGGAGGAGATCATCACCGAGGCCACCGGTTACGCCGAAACGGAGAACGAGGAGATTCTGGCCGCCCGCGCGCAGTTCGCCGCCCGCATGGCGCACCACAGGGAGCGCGTCGCCGCCGAGGCCGAGAAGGTGCGCGCCGCCGGGGGCCTGTTCATCATCGGAACCGAGCGCCACGAATCCCGGCGCATCGACAACCAGCTCCGCGGCCGCGCCGGCCGCCAGGGCGACCCCGGTTCCTCGCGGTTCCTGATCTCGATGGAGGATGACCTCATGCGTCTCTTCGGTGTCAACCGCGTCAGCGGGATGTTGGCGTCGCTGGGGATGGACGAGGACACGCCCATCGACCAGAAGATGCTTTCCAACGCCATTGAAAACGCGCAG
>JAIRML010000265.1 GCA_031258665.1 Oscillospiraceae bacterium
CGCCGATACCCGCTTCAACAAGGTAAGGCTTTTGTCAAGAGTGCTGAATGGTGTGGTGCGGTGTTTTCCGGTCAGCTACACAATCGAAGCGATCACGAACGCGGGCGTCTCTGCGCCGGTAGTCAGCGTAGCGGACGCAGCGGCGCCCGCGGCAAGCGAACCGTGGGTTGAGCATCAATTCGACATCGTGACGGCAAGGTACATAAAGCTGACGGCGACGCGGGTGAACGCCAACGACGGCGGCGGCTGGTACGCGCAGATGATGGAATTTGAGGTTTACGCGAATGGTCTGGAGGCGCTGATTGCGGACGCGCGGGAGCTTGAGGAAAGCATGTATACCGCGCCCTCATGGCAGGCGCTGCAGGCCGCGATCGCGGCGGCTCAGGTCGTCTTCGCCAACACGGGCGCGACGGACGCGGAGATAGACGCCGCGTATGACGCGCTTCTGGCCGCAATGAACGCAGATCTGACCATTGACAAAACAAGCGCCAGTGTGAAGGCCGGCGACACACTGAAAATCACGTCGACGCCGGAGCAGGGGATCACCTGGTCTTCGAGTGCTCCCAGCGTCGCGTCCGTCGACCAGACCGGGCTTGTGACCGGTCTGAAGCCCGGCCATGCCGTGATTACCGCCGCGCTGGACGGCATCACACGGACATGTGCCGTCACCGTAAAATCGGCCACGACTGAGATCGTGGCGGGCGGTTATGAGATCGACATGCAGCAGCTCCCCAAGGTCCATTTCGCCGATCACCCCGAATGGGAAGAACTGTACGACGCGGTGTGGCAGATGCACAAGAGCAACATCGCGAAAGCGCAGCTGGCCATGAACCCCGAAAATGTTTACTTTGTCGACGAGGCTTTCTCCCCGACCATCTACGGTTGGGACACCATGTTTATGATGATGTTCGACAAATGGGGCGTCAATCAATTCCCGACGCTGCAAGCGCTGGACAATTTCTATTACTATTCCGGTTTTGACAACACGGGCAAGTCCATTGGCGAAATCTCCGGCGGATTCAGCGCGAGCGCGACGTATGCCAATCTATTTTACGACAGCGAAGCCCCCTGGAACGGCCCCGGCGTGTTTGACAACGCAGACGCTTCGACCGCCAAAACACGGGCACAGCTGCGTTCCCCGGATTTTGTGGATGTGCTCAACGCGGCGAGCGGCGCCGGCACATGGGCGGCGGACACGACCGGCGTCAACGGCGGTTTCCCGCTGTTCGCGGCGCCTCCCGTCGTTGTGGCGTCACCCTCGTCATGGGCGGGCGGCGGCGCCGAGGAGGACCCTTACCAGATCACGAGCGCCGCCGATCTTGAGACACTGGCGGCCAGGGTAAACAGCGGCGCGGAGAACACCGCCGGGAAGTTTTATCTGCTCACCAATGACATCGCGCTCACCGGAAAGAAAAATCACACGCCCATTGGCATTGAGACGTCGGGGCGGCGATTCTCCGGCACGTTCGACGGCGGCTACCACACCATCTCGGGGATGCACATTTACACAAGCGACGCCACGCAGGGGCTGTTCGGTTATGTGGACGGCGGCACCGTGAAGAACGTCGGTGTCATCGGCGCAGTGATCGAATCCGGCGTCAAGAGCGGCGCCATCAGTGAACCGGGCGCGAATAGCGGCGTCATCGCCGGGCAGGCCAAAAACGGCGCCAAAATCGTGAACTGCTTCTCGCGCGACGCCTATGTGCACGTCAAAAATGCGATCGCCGGCGGCATTGTGGGGTTGCTGGAGACAAACAGCGCCGTTGAGAATTGCTACGCCGTGGGGTTCATGTGCGGCGCCAATGCCCGTTCGGGCGGCATCGTCGCCCTGGAGCAGGGCGGGAACTGCACCGTGAAAAACTGCTATGCCAGCGGCGAAGTGACATACAACGGCAACGGCTATATCCCCCGCAAACGTACGGAATCGAACGGCAATTCGGAGTACGACTACACCAGTGTGCTTGGGCTCAATCCGCCGCTGTGGGCGTGGGCCGAGTGGGAGCAGTATCAAATCCATGGCGACATCTCTCGGTTCAACAAAGTGATCAACGGAAAAACCATTTATCAGCGGCTGCGCGAACACTTCGCGTTCATCGAACGTGAGAAAAAGATGGAAAACGGACTCTACGGAAAGACAAGCGGCGACGCAAACGGCCTGGATGACTCACCAAACCAGGACTACCCGTGGGTGACAGGGACGGGCGGCAAGGGCGAGCAGACATACAACGACCTGAGCATCCAGCAGGCCCAACAGGCGTATTATCTGGCTCTCATCGCCCACGATTTGGGCGACACGGAAGGGTCCGCATATTTTACGGCCCAGCACCAGCGCATTTCCGCGCTGATCAACGACCTGATGTGGGATGAGGACGCGGGGATGTATTCCAACCTCGACACAGACGGATATACCCACACGAACATATCCACACCGACAAATTTGTGGGCGCTGATTGGCCGTGTGGCGACACAGGAGCGCGCGCAAAGGATCGTTGAGGCGCACGCGCTGAACTCTGAAAAACTGTTCAGACCCAACGGGCTGGCCACCCTGGCTTACGACTACCCGGGCGACAGCAGCGGGCGTTCGGCCTTCAGCGCAAAAGGTAAATATTGGAACGGCTCCGTGTGGGCGCCGACGGCCTATGAATACATCAAAGGGCTCTCCGCGGCAAACTATGGCGATCTTGCTTTCAACGAGGCCATCCGCCACGTAAACACGCTGTACGACACCTATGTGAGAGGCCGCGAGGGCGCATTCAGCGCCACGGTCTGGGAATGCTATTCGCCCGAATATTTACGGCCCGCGACCGGGAAAAACGACAGTGGCATGTCGCGCCCGAACTTCGTGGGGTGGACCGGCTGCCTTGGCATCGGAATCGTGCTGGAGGATGTGCTGGGCCTGCGCGTCGGCGCCCCGCTGAACACCGTGTACTGGACACCGCGTCTCACCGAGGCAAACGGCGTGGAAGATATCTGGTATGCGACAGACGGCGTCCCCAATACGGTGGACATCCTGGCCGAAGCCAGATTGAACGCATCGGACGACATCGCGTTTACTGTGCGGTGCGACCGCGCGTTCACGCTGAAGGTGACCAACGCGGGCATTGAAACCACGTTCAACGTACCGGCGGGGGCGCACACGTTCACGGCAAACGGGCCAAAATCGCTGTCCAATACCCCGGCGCTGGACATGAATGTCTCCCCGTTCAGCGCGTTCGACACCGCGATCACCAAATCCGGCGCCGACACAAACGCGCTCGATTACATATCGTTCACAACGGACAAGGACATATCAATTGTGGACGGCATTCAGAATCAGGCGTCCAAGGGGAACAGTCATCAAATTTACAACGTGAATACCATCGGCACCCGCGGCACCTATTCGCTGCGCGAAAGCGCTCACATGGCCGCGCTCGGCTTTGCGGGCGCCCGTGAGCTTGTCAGAAAGCCGCTGAACAGCATTCAATACAGTGACGAAGGGTTTATGGTCATGGCCAAGGCCGACAACACGCGCAAGATGCTCAAGGTCGTCGTCGGCGTCAAGAACACGGCGGCCGAGATCACGGCGCGGCTTTCTGACGATTCGGCGGCCCGTGTTTCGCAAACGCTTGCGGCGGACGCGGCGGAGAGAACCTATGTCGTCACCGTGCCGTTCCGCGCGGCCTCACAGGGGCAGTATCTCTATATCGAGTACCGCATACCATACAACGCGGCCTCCGACGCGGACATCAGCCTCAAAGGGGTCTTCCTCGACAACATCGACGGGTTGCCGTCCGCGCTCACCGACGTCGATGTGACGGCTTCCGACGCAAGCATTGCAGTCAACGCCGCCGACGCCCCCGGTGAAACAAACGACAACTATACCGTCTATGTGAGCAAGAACGACGGGGCGCCCGTTCGTTACGAAAATCTCTCGCTTCCGTTCCGTGTGCCAAACGTTGAGAACTTCAACACATACACGGTTTACCTGGCCGGTGTCCGGGGTGGGATTGAGGGTCTGCCGAGCGACGCGGTCACGGTGATCCCGGAGCCCGCCGGAACAACCGACGCCGACAGATCCGCCGCGGATCTGGCCGCCACATTGCCGTATATCCTCGGCGGCAATGCCGCGGTTGACGGTGCGATTGAACTGCGCTCACACTTGGACATGACGCGCAAGGGCGTTTTGTACGGCAGCCAATTCACGCTGTCCAGCGCCAGCAACGGCAAGAGATACGGCGTGTCGAACGACGGCGTTGTCAGGCGTCCGCTCTCCGGCGGCGCCCTCTACACGAGCGCCGTCCTGACCGCCGATTTGCATGGGGCTCGCGCAGACAAGACGTTGCGTCTGGTATTGCCGCCTGTGGATTTGGCGACGGAACCCTACGCGACGGGCAGAGACTATGTGCCGGCAAGCGGCACGGTTGACCTGACCGCCCTCGGCGACAAGGACTGGGCGCAGTTCAGCACCAAGGACTATACGGATTACGCGAAAAAGGCCTCGGATGTGAGCTCGATCACAAACTTCACCCATTTGAATGCGTCGTACAGG
>JAIRML010000270.1 GCA_031258665.1 Oscillospiraceae bacterium
AAAGAATCATAATTGCCACTCCAGAGAGAGTATCTTGCATATCTTTGGACAGGTTTGCTCGTGATGATGTCACAAACTTCTTGTTTTAAGCCTTTTTCAAGGCAAATATGCAAATATCCAGTTAGGTCGCGTTCTTTTATGGACGCCAATAGCGTTGCCTCAACGGAGTTCCAGTCGTCTTGTTTTAAGTAGTCCTTTATTGCAGCATAGTGCTTATGCAACTCATGCCCGCCTAAATTGTCAAATTGTTTCAACAAATAAGCTTTTGCGTTTACATAGTCATTGTTCGTTTTGAAATACACATAAAGCCTGCCATATACCATCTCAAGCTCCACGCCTTTGTCCTCGCTGAATTGCTTTAGTTTTTCGAGTTGCGTTGTGTTGTTCTTTTGTTCATAGTGATCAAATAAAAATGCAATCAGCCCACGCAATGTGCCATTACCTTTGTGCAGTCCTTTGTGGGCTGTGCTCAGTGCGTTTTCCATGTCGCCCTGCTCTTCATAGTATTGCGCCAATTCCAGATAGTCATTCCCATATTCAAGTAGATCTGTCCTAATTTGCACCCATTTATCGTTTTCACCAATTCGTCGGTATATTTCCATGGCACGACCTTTGTCCCAGCGTCCGCCAAACGATAAAAAACTATCGGCAAGATAAAGCCACTCTTCTTTTGCATCGCACATTTCAAAACAGGTTTCGGTAAGTATATCGTCAAAACCGGAGTTTCCGTAGTGATATTGCACAAGCATCCCATCAATAATTTCTTGGCGCACATCCCAGGATAATTTTGGGATTAACTCGCACATATCGCTCATGTAGTCGTAAGCTTCTTCTTCTTCATCATCCGGCCCGCCTCCGTATTCATTGAATTGGTCGATGATGACTTCCGCTTTTTCCCAAATCTCCAAAGCCAGCTCACCGATTGCGTCTATTCGGCTTTCACGCTGCTGCCAACGAAGAATAAAATCGTAAGAATTTGGGAATCGGTTGCTGATGTCGATGAGTAGTTGTCGCAGCCAGTCTTCCGATTTGCCCTCCAGAATACTTTCGATAGTCACCTTTTTTTCATCTTCCATAACGTTATGATCCTCCTGTAAATATTTTTCCACAAGCAAACAAATTTCCTCTGGTTGTGAACGCATTGACTGGAACTGACCTCTCCGCCGGGGGTTCTGTGTCATCTGCACGCGCGCGCCGCGCGCGCCAGCTCCTTTTTACCCCTCCGCCGGGGGTTCTGCGTCGAGAGCGGGGATGTCGGCGGCGGGGTTGCCCTCGGCGCGCAGTTCCCGCAAAGCGGGGCAGCCGGAGAGCGCCGACAGAGCCTCCACTTTGTTGTCCTCAATGTGCAGGGTGGCGAGGGCCGGCAAACCGACCAGGGGTTCGATCGATGTGATCTGATTGCCGCCGCACAGCAATGCGGTCAACCGGTCGTGGTCCGCGAACGGGGTGAGGTCCTCCACCCGGTTGCGCGTGAGGTCCACCGTCTCCAGCGCCGTCAGCGGGCGCAGGCCGCGCAGGTCCGCGATCAGGTTGTCGGAGGCCAGCAGGGTTTGCAAACCGGCCAGCCCGGCCAGCGGCGCGGTGTCCCCCACGGCATTCAGCGAGATATCCAAGGTGCGGAGTGCCGTCAGGTCCGCGAGCGGGGTGAGATCGGTGACGCTGTTGCCGCGCACATTGAGGCTTGTGAGCCCGGTCAGGGGGGCGGCCATGTCCAGCGAGGCGATGTGCGTGTCTTGCAGGTCGAGGGCAGTGAGCGATGTCTTTTCGGCGATCCTCTCCAAGTCCTCCGGGGCGAGACGCACGTGGCGCAGGCTGAGTTCCGAGAGCTTTGTCAGCGCGGAAAGGGGCGAGAGATCGAGGCGCTGCCCGTGCCCGCGCAGGGTGAGCCGCGTGAGGGAGGGCAGGAACACGAGGTCCGCCAGGGACAGGTAATCCGCGTTGTCCTCCAGCACGAGCGCGTCGATCTCCCACAGTTCGCTGCTCATGATGGGGTCGACCGGCTTGCCGAGCAGCGTGCGGAAATGGGATTCCAAGATGGGGTCGGTGAAGGTCACAGGCTGTACGACGTTCTCCAGCCGATAGACCCCTTCGGCCCAGTCCGACACCAGCCCGTCCCGGTCGACGGCCACCGCGCGGACGCGGCTTTCGCCCGCCGGCAGTGGGACGCTCGCGGCGCAAGGTCCGTCGGTCACAGAGGGGATGTCTCCGTCCAGCCGCAGATAACAGAGGGTGTCCGCGCCGCTCTCCGGCACGAGATCCACCTGCTGCTGGTAGACCCCCGGCGCCGGCAGCAGCGCGGGTGGGGGAGGGCGCAGGCGCGCGAGTTCTTCCGCGATGAACGGGTTCGACGGGTCGTTTAGCAGCGAGACCGCGTCGGTCAGCTTGTCCTGCGCCACATACACGGCGCAGAGTTTGGTGTACAGCGCGAGCTGCCCGGCCTGTGCTTCCATGCCCTTGACCAGGAGGTACTCGGCCCGGGTGTAGTTGCCCAGCGACAGATAGGTGTCCACCGCGCGCAGCCGCAGCGCCGTGTCCTCCGGCTGGCGCGCCAGCATCCACAGCAGGTGTTCGGCGGCGCGCGCGCCGTCCCCCGCGGCCAAAGCGCGTTCGGCCCGGTCCGTGTGGTAACTGTACAGCAGACCGGGCCCCCAACGGAGGCCGACCAGGCCCAACGCGCCCAGCACCAGCAGGAGAAGAAACACAGAGATGAATTTTTTCATGCCAAACTTTGCCCTCACCCGGTGGAATATCCCATATTTTTACAATCTTGTGTGGCCCTGAAGACTTCGCCGCTCACAGCCGGCGGTAGATGTGTGTGACGGCGCGCAGCCGCGCGGCCACTTCATCGTTCAGCGCCTCGGCGCGCACCCGCCAGCGCCAGTTGCCGCCCCCCAGCGTGGAGGGGGTGTTGATCCGCGCGTCGGCCCCCAGGCCCAATATGTCCTGCAACGGCGCCATGGCCAGCCCCGCCGCGCTGCCCCAGACCGCTTTGACCGCGCCCCAGGAGAGGCCCTCGTCCTCACGCAGGCGAAGGTACGCGAAGGCCATGGCCCGCTGGGCGTCCGAAGCCTCGCCGGTCAGCCAGTCCAAAAACGGGGGGGCGTCGTGTGTCGATGTGTAAAACACCCGGTTCGGCCGCGTGTTGTGGGGCAGGTAGCTGCTGTCGCCGTTCGGGTCAAAGGCGTACACCAGCACATCCATGCCGGGCAGCCCGGTCTTGGCGAAGAAGGCGCGCACCGTGTCGTCCAGGTCGCCCAGGTCCTCGGCGATGAGCGGCAAGTCGGGGTAGGCGGCCCGGATGGCGCGGATCAGTTTCAGGCCGGGGCCGCGCCGCCAGCGGCCGTGCAGGGCGGTCTCCGCCCCGGCGGGCACGGCCCAGTAGTTGTAAAAACCGCGGAAATGATCGATGCGGATGACGTCGAAAAACTTTCGGGTGTGGCCGAGACGGCGGAGCCACCACGCCCACCCGGTCTGCTCGTGGTGACGCCAATCGTACAGCGGATTGCCCCAGAGCTGCCCGGTCTCCGAATAATAATCCGGCGGCACGCCGGCGACATCGCGCGGCCGGCCGTCCCGGCGCGTCTGAAAGAGCTCGGGGCGGGTCCACAGCTCGACGCTGTCCCGCGAGACATAGATGGGAAGATCCCCCACGATCCGGATGCGGCGCTCGTCGGCGTACGCCTTGAGCGCCGCCCACTGTGTGTCGAATAAGTACTGGAGAAATTCGTAAAACGCGATGTCCTCGGCCAGTGCGGCCCTGTACCGCCGGAGCGCCGCCGGGGCGCGCGCCCGTATGGAGGTGTCGGGCCAGTCATCCAGCCCCGCCATGCCGAAGTGTGTTTTGACCGCCATGAACAGCGCGTAGTCGGGCAGCCAGTCCGCCTGCGCCGCGCGGAAGGACCGCAGGGCGCGGACCAGGGGCCGCCTGCGCGCGAACGCGAGGCGCAGCGCGCGCAGGCGGGCGCGGTAAAGCGCCCCGTAGTCCACGCGGTCCGGGTCGTCTCCGAAGTCAAAGGCCGCAAGCTCGTCGGGCGCCAGAAGACCCTGCTCGCAGAGCAGCGGCAGGTCGATGAAGTAGGGGTTCCCGGCCATGGCGGAACAGCTCTGGTACGGGGAATCGCCAAAGCCGGTCGGCCCCAGCGGAAGTACCTGCCAGTAGGACTGCCCCGCGTCGGCCAAAAAGTCGATGAAGCGCCGGGCCTCGGCGCCGAAAGTCCCGATGCCATAGGGCCCGGGCAGAGACGAGACCGGGAGGACCACGCCGCTTTTTCGCTCACTCGACACAGCCTGCTCCTTTCCCCCGCGCCGGGGCCGCCAGGGCCGCCGCGCGGGTCCGCGGATGTGTGTTCGCATGCGCCATGTTGTCGCCTCAGCATACATTATACGTCAGATTCCTTGCGAAATCAAGCGCCCCCGCCGCCGCTTCCCGCGGCTTTCCGCGGACCATTTTTGATTCCACTGCAAAAAAGCTAAGGAACGGAGTGGATATACTGAATATTGTGCCATTGCTCTGGCAATGACACAATATTCAGTATAAAAGCCCTCGTTCATTATATTTTTGCAGTAAAATCATTTTTCACAGAGGACGCAACAGGCGGTATAAACGGCCCGGAGCCGCGCACACTAGTTGACACTGAGCACTAGACCCAGGCGACAACATCCGCCCTGCGGCGGAGAAGGCGAGGTGAGAGCATGGCCAAGGAGAAGAAAAGCAGGCGCCCGGCGCCAACGCCCGGCGACACGCCGCCGGCGCCGAAGCTCTGACGCTTGGCCGCCCGGCGGGGGCAACACACGTTGAACAACCGGGTTGCGGGATGA
>JAIRML010000291.1 GCA_031258665.1 Oscillospiraceae bacterium
GTGTTCCCCGCGTGAGCGGGGGTGATCCGACAAGGAACCGACAGGCGGCGATCAACCAAGCGTGTTCCCCGCGTGGCGGGGGTGATCCGGTAAGCACCACAGCTCCTGTCCTGCGCAGAGACGTGTTCCCGAATCAAACAGCGATGAGATAAAAGGAGTGGACGCGACAATCTCAGAGGGATGGATTGATTCCCATCATAAGAGTGTGCGTTCAGCATTTTAGGCCACCAGAGTGTTTTGCACTCATTTTTTCTTGTCATCTCTGCGTTTGTAGTCCGCTTTAATCTTCTTATTCCAACCCGACGGCACAGAGTCGTAGATTCGGAACATAGAGACTGTTTCGCTCATCTCGTGGAAGTTTAGCGCAACGCCCTCGCTGTCGGCATGATAGTTTTGAGCGCGGTCAGGAGTAATCCCAATCCATCCCGCCGTCTCCACAGCGTCGATGTTTGCGCCGAGGAAAATAAACTCCCAACCATGGCGTGATTTCTGATGCTCAATCATCGACTTGATTTTAGCGTAATCGAACTCTCGGCTCGCGTTCTCCATACCGTCTGTGGTGATGACAAACAGCACTTTGCCGGCGCGGTATTCTTCGGCGGTATGTTTCTGCGCGTTACCGATTTTGTTTATCGTTTTGCCAATGGCGTCGAGCAGAGCGGTGCAACCGCGAACGTAATACTCGTGCTCGGTAATCGGACTGACGGCCCGCAGATCAAGGCGATCGTGGAGCAACTCATATTTGCTGTCGAACAGCACGGTCGTGATATGCGCCTCGCCGGGTTGTTCCTGCTGCTTTTTCAGAAACGAATTGTAGCCGCCGATCGTGTCGGATTCAAGCCCGCCCATCGAGCTGCTACGGTCGAGGATAAAGGCGATTTCGGTTATATTGTTTGTCATTGTGGTGTCCTCCGTTCGGTTTAATATGAACAGAGCATACCACCGTTAGACGTGGGTGAGGTCGCTTGACAGGCGACAAATTATCAAAGGCGACACCGCCGGGTACAGCTTACCCTCCCAGTGTCGGCTGGTCGTATGTGAACAGCACGTTGTTAATCTCAAAAACATCATACCGCCTGTTCATGATGAAATACTCTACGATCACATCGAACTTTATGCTGTGCGACAGCGCGAAGCCGGCGCATTCAAGCAGGTCAACGGTTTCATCAAGCGTCAGTTCCAAGGCCACACAGAGTGCGATGACAGTTTTTTTGCCCGGTCGGTAGTCCTTGTTACGGATTTTGGAGAACAACTTGCGATCAATGTTCGCACGCTTATAGACTTCCGCATCCGTCTTGCCTTTTGCGTCAATGAGCCGCAGAAGTGTCGCCGAAAACGGTTCGTCGAGGTTGTCCATTAAATCGTCAAGGCCGGTCGGCGCGGGCATCGCCTCTCTTGTTTGATAGATTGCGGAAAAAATTTCATCAATATCAAGCGGTACACGCTGTGCCGCCGCATGTTCATCGATATAATGCACGTCGATATAATCCTGCACATTGCCATACAAGTCATGGTCGACTGTAAATGCCGCCCTATCAAACACAACAAGTGAAACATGTATGTCGTTGTCGCAGTTAACTAAAAAATCCTGAATGGCGGCCGTTGCCACCGCAAGTGCCTCAGCTTTTGGATAACCATAAATCCCACTTGAAATCAGCGGGAACGCCACGCTCTCACACATGTTCTGAGCAGCACATTTGAGTGAGTTTGTATATGCAGTGCGAAGCAGTTCTTTCTCGCCGTGATTGCCGTCGAGATAGACAGGGCCCGCGGTGTGAATGATGTGCTTGGCAGGCAAAGAGAATCCCGGCGTAATGATGGCATCGCCAGTCCCAATTGGCGCGAGTTTGTCGCAGGCAGCTTGTAGTTTGTTGTAGCCCGCTGCGCTGAATATTGCACCGCATACGCCGCCGCCCGCCAACAGGTCAGTGTTTGCGGCGTTGACTATCGCGTCAACTTTGAGCTTTGTTATGTCGGCGTGAACAATGGTAAGCGGCATAGCTTCACCTCATCTCTGCACAGATATGCGTGTTGGACAGCTCTTTGCAAGCGCCTTGCAGGGCTGGCGCCTGCCCTGGCGGAAGACTTGGCGGGAACTGCCGCCGCCAAGCGGCGCCCCTCACGCGGGAAATAGAAGGGCGACGGCGTGGGCGGCGATGCCCTCGCCGGCTCCGGTGAAGCCCATCCCTTCCTCTGTCGTGGCCTTGATGCCGATCTGGTCGGGGGCGCACCCCAGCGCGCGCGCGAGGTTGCGGCACATCGCCGCCCGGTGCGGGGCGAGCGCCGGGCGCTGCGCCACCACCGTGATGTCTACGTTGCCGACGACAAGGCCGCGTGCCGTCAGCATCTCCGAGACACGCCGCAAAAGGTCGAGGCTGCGCGCCCCCCGGCAGGCCGGATCGGTGTCCGGGAACCAATGCCCGATGTCTTCAAGCCCCGCCGCGCCCAGGAGCGCGTCCATCACGGCGTGGCAGAGCACGTCGGCGTCCGAATGGCCCGCGAGGCCCAGAGCGGATTCGATCTCCACGCCGCCCAGCACGAGCGGCCGCCCGGCCGCCAGGCGGTGCGCGTCATAGCCGTGTCCGATTCTCACAGTGCGCCGCCTCCCTCCGAAGCCCGGGCCCGGCGGGCCAACAGGGCCTCGCAGATGATCAGGTCCTCGGGCGTCGTCACTTTGATGTTCTCATAGGAGCCTTGGGAAAGAAAGACACTCATGCCCATCCGTTCAAGGGCGGCGCAGTCGTCCGTGATCTGCCAGCCCTCGCGCAGCGCCCGCGTCAGCGCGCCTTTGATGAGGCCGAGGTCAAATACCTGAGGCGTCTGCACAAGCATCATGGCAGCGCGGTCGGGGGTGGAAAGCACCTGCGACAGACGCGCCTCTTTGAGCGTGTCTTTGGGTGGGACGGCGGGCGCCGCCGCGCCGGTCTTGGCGGCCAATTTGACAGTCTCTGAGATGAGAGCCGGTGTCACCAGCGGCCGCGCGCCGTCGTGGACGGCCGCGAGCGACGCAAACGGGGAGACGGCCAAGAGCCCATTGAGCACGGAGTGCGGGCGGCTGCCGCCGCCGCGCACAATGGACCGCACCTTCGATAGGCCAAAGCGCCGGACAAGCGCGCCAATCGTCTCAAAGGCGTCCGGGCGCGCGGCGACAACCACCTCGTCGATGTCAGGGCAGGCCTCCAGCGCGCGCAACGTGTGAACGAGCAGGGGGGCGCCCGCCACATCGCGGAAGAGTTTGTCCGTTCCCTCCCCCATGCGGCGCCCTTGCCCGGCCGCCGGCACCACCGCGGCACAATACGGGCGCCGCGCCTGTTTTTGTCTCTTCATGCCATCGATCCATCCCGTAAAGTATGTAATATTTTTCCAATCAAGAGCCCTTATTGACAAAAAGAAGCCTCGGTCGGAGGCTTCTTTGAAGCTTGAGACAAGAAGGAGCGGACGCGGTGTCACGCCATAACGGTGTTGATACGCCGTTCCACGTCTTCGTAACTGACGCTCTGCGCGAGTACGATCTCCGAGATCAAGATCTGCTTGGCCGAGTGCAGCATCTTGCGCTCGCCGGTGGAAAGACCGCGCTGCCGCTCCCGGGACATGAGACCCTTGACCACTTTGGCCACCTCCATAAGGTCCCCGCTCTTGATGCGGAGCATGTTCTCGCGGTAGCGGCGATTCCAGTTTTGCGTCATGTCGATCTCAATGTCGGACATGGCTTCGATGATCACCTCTGCGCTCTCCGAGTCGATGATGGGGCGCACGCCGATCTCGTCACTGTTGTTGATCGGGATCATCACAAGCATGCCGCCCAGCGGCATCTTAATCACGTAGTACTGTCTGTAAATCCCATCTACTTTCTGGCTGATGATGTTGTCCACAACTCCTGCGCCATGCATCGGGTGGACAATCTTGTCTCCCACAGAAAACATGACCCTTCCTCCCAGCTCTTCGTATTCCGTTACTCCTCCAAACACAAAAACAATTTGATCGGCCCGGGCGTCCGACCGAGACCCGCACCACATTCGATATCTTGTTGCCGCTGCCGCATGCGAGCAACAAGACGGAGAAGGAAAAAGCAGGAAAAAACCTTTTTGTTGTTTCTCTCTTGACATTCTCCTATTTATATTATAAACTACTCCGTTACATTTTTCAAGCCCGATTGGTAAAAAGGGTACAACTTTTTTGAATGAATTTCCACATAAGTGACAAAATAAAGCAAAAACCCGCTGTTAAGGGCCAAAGTGGGTAGGTAGATGACGCCAAAAGAGGAAAAAAACTACCCCTATACGCAGGGGGTAGTTTTTTTCAAAAACGAGTATTTGTCAGCCGGAGAACGCGGCGCCCACCTGCAGCGCCTGGATGTTTTTGTCAAATAAGGCCCGTTTGCGTTCGGGCACCACCTTGCCCATGGCGACCGGGAGATCCTCCGGCCGGCACAGGCCGCAGTCGGCGATGACCTTGCCCAGCATGACCATATTGGCGAGCCCGGGCAGGCCGCTTGTGTCCGCCAGCTGCGTGGCGGGGATATAGACGCCGGTGACATCCGTCCGCGCGACCCGGCGCGCGATCAGCGCGCTGTCCACGAAGATTCGGCCGCCGGGCGCCGTGGCCCCCTCGAATTTGTCCAGCGAGGGCAGGTTCATCGCGATCAGGATGTCGGGGATGTCGACGATGGGGGAGCCGATGGGCGCGTCGCTCAAAATGACGCTGCAGTTGGCTGTGCCGCCGCGCATCTCCGGGCCGTAAGAGGGGAGCCAGGAGACCTCTTTACCGGTCAGCATGTTGGCGTAAACCAGAAACTTGCCGGCAAACAGAATGCCCTGCCCGCCGAAGCCCGCGATGAGAATCCGCTCATGCATCGTCGTTCACCTCCCCGACCGCCGTGTCTTTCTCCCTGTCCTTGTACACACCCGGCGGGTAGTAGGGGATCATGTTTTCGCGCAGCCAAGAGAGCGCCTGCACGGGGTCGAGGCCCCAGTTGGTGGGGCAGGTGGACAGCACCTCGACGAGAGAAAACCCGCGCCGGGCCAATTGCGTCTCAAACGCGCGGCGTATGGCCTTTTTGGCCGCCCGCACGTTTTTTACGCTGTCGACGGATACCCGCTCGGCGTAGGCCACGCCGTCGATGGAGGCGAGGATCTCGCAGATGCGCAGCGGGTAGCCAGCCACCGACACGTCGCGGCCGTAAGGGGAGGTCTGTGTGACTTGCCCGGGGATCGTCGTGGGCGCCATCTGCCCGCCCGTCATGCCGTAGATGGCGTTGTTTACAAAGATGACAGTGATGTTTTCCCCACGTGCGGCGGCGTGGATGGTCTCTGCGGTGCCGATGGCGGCCAGGTCGCCGTCGCCCTGATAGGTGAAGATGACGCAGTTCGGGCGGGCGCGCTTGAGGCCCGTCGCCACGGCCGGCGCGCGGCCGTGGGCCGCCTGTACCATGTCGCAGGAAAAATAGTTGTAGGCCATTACGGCGCAGCCCACCGGCGCGATGCCCACCGCGCGGCCGGTGGCGTCCAGTTCGTCGAGCGTCTCGGCCACCAGGCGGTGGATGATGCCGTGTGTACAGCCGGGGCAGTAGTGTAAAATGGCGTCTGTCAGGCCCGGGGTTCTCTCAAACACAGTCTGCATCACCGCACACCTCCCGCGATTTCTTCAATTTTGGTCAGGATCTCCTCCGGCGTCGGCACCATGCCGCCCACGCGCTTGCAAAGGGCGACGGGCCGGCGGCAGCGGATGGCGAGTTCCACATCTTCAATCATCTGCCCCATGCTCATCTCCACCGTCACAAAGGCGCGCGCGGTGTCGGCCGCGGCGGCGAAGGCCTTCTTGGGGAATGGCCACAGTGTGACGGGCCGCAACAGGCCG
>JAIRML010000296.1 GCA_031258665.1 Oscillospiraceae bacterium
CACATATAGGCGTGGGTGTCGTCCGCGGCCCGGAAGTAGACGCCCAGCGCCACCGCCGTGATCGTGATGTCCTGTTCGACCGTGTAGTCCGTCCACGACAGCGCCGGGTTGCTTACATCCTGCGTCAGCCAGACGCCGTTTGTAGAGGCCCACTGTGACCCCACGTCCGTGACAAACGTGGCCGGCTGCGACCAGGCGCTCTCCGCGCCGGCCCTGTCCCTCGTCTTGACGCGCCAGCAGTAGAGCGCGTTGGGGCCCAGCGTACCCCCCGGCACAATGTGGGAGGCGGCGGCGGCGGAGACCCACCCCGAGCTGTACGTGTCAAATGTCTCCGGGTCTGTTCCCAGCTCGACGAGATAGGCCGTCTGCACCTCGTCGAAGTCGCTGTCCTGAAAGATCCAGGTCAGCGCGATGTCCTCGGCGTACGCCACGTTGTACCCCTCGCGCAGCAGGTTGACTTTCAGATTGTCGGGCGGCAGCGCCGCGTTGCCGGGCGGCAGCGCCGCGGCGGCGACTGTCAGGGCCGGAGCACAGGCCGCCGTCAGGAACGCGGATAACAAGAGGGCCAAGATCCGTTTCATATTCATCCTCCCCGGCGCCGCGGGAGCCCCCCGCGGCGCCGTTATTTCATTTTTGATTCCACTGCAAAAAAGCCAAGGAACGGATTGGATATACTGAATATTGTGTCATTGCTTTGGCAATGACACAATATTCAGTATAAAAGCCCTCGTTCATTATATTTTTGCAGTAAAATCATTTTTATTTTGGGCAAACCGCACTCACCCGGGCCGGCGCCCCGATGGGGGCCGCCGGCGTCAGGCGACGGAGACCGTCACCAGGTGGGCGCCGCCGCCGAATTCCTCCGCCACACGCACCGCAATGAGCGCCGTGCCGGCCCTGTGGCCGGTGACAACCCAGGCGCCGTTTACAAGGGCCGCCGACGCGACGGCGGGGTTTGAAGATGTCACGGTGTAGACATCCGGCAGGGCGTCCACGCGCAGGTTCAGCGGCGCTTTGCCCTTGATGCGCAAGGAGATGCGCGCCGACGAGTGCGCCCGCACGTCGAGCGCCGGCACCGGCGCCGCGACCGCCGCACCGGCGCCCAGCGCCACATAGCAGCGCTGTCCGCCCAGCCGGCCCGCCGTCACAGAGGCCGGCAGTGTGAAGCGCACGTTGCCGTCGCCGTCCGCGCGCACGCCGGCGCTGTAATCATGCGCGGACGGCGTGGCCTCCCTGTCGTAGGCGGCAAACAGGGGAACGGTCTGATAGGGCGTATAGCCCGCGCCCTCCACGGTCACGGCTTTTTGCGTCCGGTCGACCGTGAGCTCCGTGAGCGCGCCGCCCCAGGCGTTGTCTGTGAGGCCCAAGATGGCGGCCGCCAGCGCGTCGTACGCGTCGCCGGCGTACTCGTACCGCCCGCTCTGCGCCGCCACCATCTCCCCGGTCTCGGCGGCGGCCAGCGCATCTGCGAAGACAGCCCAGGCCTCGGGCGCGGCGTCCGCCTCGTCAAAGGTCCGCGCATATTGGAGGATCGCCTGCGGCAGGTAGAAGGTGAAGCCGCCAGACGTCAGCTCAAACTGCGCGACAGTCCGCCCAAGGCGCTCAACCTGCCCCACATAGGTGACGCCGGGAACCGGCACAAACGCCGCGGCGTCGACCGGCAGGTAGAGGGTGGCGGTGGTGTTGGCCGGGACCGCGACGCTGTAGACATACATGTTGTTGCCGCTGGCCTTCCAACCGCTCTCCATGCGCCCATAGGCGGAGTCATGATACGTGGTGGCGTACGCCAGGTCGCCGCCCACATGCGGCTCGACGACGACATGCTTGTACCCCGGGTTCCGTTCGTCGATCTGCAGGCCCATCCCGTAGGCGTAGATCCAGTAGCCGATAGCGCCGTAAGCGTAGTGGTTGAAAGAGTTCATATCCACCGGGCCCATCGTGTCGGTCTCGGCGGTATAGGAGTTCCAACGCTCCCAGAACGTGGTGCCGCCCTGCAGCACCGTATACATCCAGCCGGGCAGGCGCTCGTTGAAGAGAAGACTGTAGGCCACGTCGTCGTGCCCCGTCATCGAGAGGGCCGGGTTGATCCAGGCGATGCCGTGAAAGCCGACCGACAGGTCGCCGCCGCGGCGTTCGATGGCCTTGACCAAAAAGCGTCCGGCCGCCGCCCGCTTGTCCTCCGGCAGCAGTTCAAAGGCAATGGCCAGCGCGTAGGCGGTCTGGCTGGGCGGCGCCAAGCGGTCGTTTTGCACCGCCCAGGCGTCGAGCGCGTGCTCGGGCTCCCCGTAGTGGGTGGAGGGGATCGGGTTGCCAAAGTAGTCGGCGTTTTGACGGGCGCCGCCGGCGCTCAGGACTTGTCCGCCCCATTTCTCGTTGTACATCGTGGTTGTGTAGGCGCTGCCCGTCTCCCCCATGTAGTGGATAGAGCCGTCCTCCAACACGTATTTGTCGTTGAAACCCTTCTTAAAGCGGCCGAAATAGTCGGCGGCCAGGGCGGCGTCATCCGGGCGGCCCAGCAGCGCGGCGGCGCGCGCCATCAGGTCGCAGATGCGGGCGGCGTAGGCCGTGCCGGAGAGGATCCACGGTGTGGTGGCGTCGTACCCCAGGTGGTCGCCCCGGCGCTGCTGTTTGACGAGCCAGGCGTCGGACGCGGCCGCGACGGCGGGGGTCGCGCTCCCGGCCACATCGGTCACCGTGTCACGCGAGGAACTGATGCCCGCCGTCCCCCGGTACTTCACCTGGTCGAGCATCAGGTCGTAGGAGTCGATGAGGAATTGGATGTCTCCGGTGGCTTGGTAGAGGTTCCAGGGGATAAGCACACCGGCGTCGGACCAGCCCGAACAGCCGTACTGGCTGCCGCGGTTGTCGCCGCCCAGCGGCGCGGTGTCCGGCACGGCCCCCCACTGGTTGTAATAGACCTGGGAATCCCTCATGTCTTGGAGCCACTTCTGGAGAAAGGCCACAACGTCCACATTGTAGGCGGCCGTGGTGGAGAAAACCTGGGTGTCGGCCGTCCAGCCCATGCGTTCGTTGCGCTGCGGACAATCGGTCGGCACCAACAGGTAGTTGCCCCGCTGGCCCCACTGGATGTTGGACTGGAGCTGATTGAGCAGCCCATTGGAGGAGTTGAAGTCGCCGGTGATGTTCGGCGTGTTGGTGAGCACCAGGCCCTCGACACCGAGGACCTCCGGCATCTCCTGCCCCGAGGGTACGCGGAGGATGATGTAGCGGAACCCGTTGAAGGTAAACAACGGGCTGTATACCTCGCCCTCCGGGTCGCCCCGCAGTGTGTAGGAGGTGGTGTTGTAAGCCGAACGGTAGTTGGCGTTGTAGGGCGTGCCGTTTTGGTAGGCGATCTCGGCGCCGGTGATCTCCAGCTCTGTGCCCCGGACACCCCGTACGGTGACGCGCGGCACACCCACCATGTTTTGCCCCAGGTCATACGCGTAGGCCGTCAGGCCGCCCGGGAAGCGCGGATCCTCCCCCGGGACATTGACCTTCGGATCGTCCAGATTCAGGGCGGGCAGAACGCGCTCCACGGCGGCCAGCGGCCCCTTCTGCGCCGAGAGCTGGAAGGTGGGGTTTAAGTTCCAAAAATATCCGTTTTGGTTGTTGTTGTTTCGGAAGCTGACGCGGGCGGTATAGTTGGGCGCATTTTTGACGCCGGCGGGCCCCCAGCCCGGCCCGTCGAACCCGGGTTCGGCCCAACCTTCCTGCTCCAATGTCGCGTCGTAGATCTCGCCGTCCATCAAAGATCCGTTCAGGATCGGCGAATTGGGTGTGAAAGACCATGTCTCATCGGTCTTCACGACGACCTCGCTGGTCCCGTCGGTGTAGACGACGCGCACAAAGGCCAGCATGTCGCCCGTCATACCGGAGCGCTGGGCGCCGCTGTAACCGCTGTAGTCGGCGTACCAGCCGCGGCTGACATAGGCGCCGATGGCGTTTTCGCCCGGGCGCAGGAGGTCCGTGACATCGAAGGTCTGGTACATGATGCGCATGTCAAATTCGGTGAAATTGGGATTAAAATAGGTGTCGGTGACGCGCTGTCCGTTGAGGAATGTCTCGTAGATGCCCCGGGCCGAGGCGTACAGCCGGGCGCTTTCGATCTGTTTGGCGGGGTTCACCGCGAACGCCCGGCGCAATGTGGTGGTGGGCACCACTCTCCGCTGCGCGTAGGTGTCGCGGATCGTCAGCGCGCCGTCC
This sequence comes from Oscillospiraceae bacterium, assembly GCA_031258665.1. Taxonomy (GTDB): domain Bacteria; phylum Bacillota; class Clostridia; order Oscillospirales; family UBA929; genus JAIRTA01. The sequence goes on from JAIRML010000296.1 coordinate 4,207, forward strand.
GACACCTCGCCCAGCGTCCCCGCCATGGAGTGCGGGTCGGCGAAGTCGTCGGAAAGATACGTCAGTGTACTGTTGTTTGTGATGCGCAGCGTGTCGAGCGTCACCGCGGCGTCGAGCGCGTTGAATCCAAAATTGCCCATATACCAGCGGCGCGGGGCATTGGACGGCGTGCTCGACATGGTGACGCTGCCCGTGGCGGAGGCGCTGCCTTTCGAGATGACGACGCTGCTGCGCGTGGTACTCGTCTGTGTGATCCGCAGCGCATAGGTGTCCGCCTTGCCGTCCGGCGTATCGGGGATGACGCCCGTCAGGTCGGTGGCGGCGCGGATTGTGGGCACGCCCTCCACCCACTCAGTGACCGTGAGGGCGGGGGGGCCGGAGAGGTCGACGCGCGCTTCTATGTATGTGACTTTGTTGCGGGCGGCGTAGACGACCGAAAAGGCCCGGCTGCCCTCGTCCAACACGCGGAAGTTGAAGGAGATGGCATAGACCGAGACGGCGTTTGGGTTCCATGCGCCGGTGTTGGATACCGGCGTGTTTGGATTGCCGATCCATTGAATGCCCTCCGGCCAACCGGCCTGGGTGGTGGACAGCAGCCCCGTCTCAAAGGTGGCGACGCCGGACGGGACACGCGCGCCAAAGGCGTCTGTCGCCTCGACCCGCCAAAAATACTTTGTGGAAGCCGTCAACGGGGCTCCGGCGTAGTGCACGCCCATCGACTGGTCGGAAAGCACCGCGCCGGAGTCCCAGACGACGTCTGTGAAGGCCTCGTCCGCGGCCACCCACACGCGGTAGGCGGTCTGCCGCTGGCCGACGATGTCGGAGACCATCCGCCAGCTGAAGGCGGGCGCCTCCGCGTCGATGCCCAGCGGGTTCGTCATGTAGTCCGTCCGGAGGTCGTCCAGCTCGGTAAATCCGTCCGCCGACACATGGTCCCCGTCAAAGAGATCGCTCTCCCACGACGGTGGCGTGAAGTCGTGCGCCGAGATGGCCGACGCCGCGGGGCCCGCCGCCAACAACGCGGCGGACAGCAGACTGACAGCCAGGAACAGGGAAACGACCCGGAACCTTTTCTTCATGTCTCTCTTCCTTTCTCTTCCAAATATTCCTATTTCTTCCTTTTTATCCATGGGCAAGATTTCGACACAAGAATTTGGGCTGTGGGTCGCGGGGCGCAGCCCGCGTCAGGCGACGGAGACCGTCACGAGGTGGGCGCCGCCGCCGAATTCCTCCGCCACGCGCACCATGACGAGCGCCGTACCGGCCTTCTTTCCGGTGACCGTCCAGGCGCCGTTCACCTGCTCCACCGTCGCAACGGCGGGGTTGCTTGACGTCACGGTGTACGCCTCCGGGACAGCGTCCACATGCAGGTTCAGCGGCGCTTTGCCCTTGATGCGCAGCGAGATGCGCGCCGAGGAGTGCGCCCGCACGTCGGCGGCCGGGATCGGCGCGGACGCGACAGCGTCGCCCAGCGACGCATGGTAACGGTGCCCGCCCAGCCACGGCAGGTCCGCCGTCACGGGAGCCGGCAGCGTGACGTTCACGCACCCGGCCTCGTCGGCGGTGACATATGCGCGGTAGTCGTTTGCCTGTGCCGTCGGCGCGTAGTTGTAACCGGTGCGCAGCAGGGCCCGTTCGCCCGGCTCAAAGCCGGCCCCCGTGACCGTCACGGTCCGGGCCGCCTTGTCGACCGACACGCCAAGCGTGAAGTCCGACCGGCCGTACACCTCGATCTCGGCGAGCTGCAGACGGTTGCGCACGCGCCCCTGAGCATCGACGCCCTCGTCTCCCGCGGGCAGACCCAGCATCGTCGTCACAATACGCACATAGCGCGCCGGCGTGAGGGCGAAGACATATTCGCCCCGGCCCTGCGCCGCCGTCGGCGCCGGCTCGTCCGTCACCGTCTTCACCACCGTGTAGTTCACGCCGTCGGCGCTCACCTGGATCGTGAAATCCTGCGGATAGTTCGGGTACCCGCCCTGTGTCGTCGCCGCATCGGACCGCGGGTAGATACAGACCCTGTCGACGTTCTTCACGGCGCCGAGATCGATCGTGATCTTGTGCGGGTCTGCGGAGAGGTCCCGCTGGCTGAAGTACTCCCGCGTCGTAAAGCCCGACTTCCCGGCCCGGCTGACGCGCTCGCCGTCCACCAGATTGTTTGCGCCCCAACTGCCGTCGGCGGCCCCCACCATCGCGTTGTCGGCCCCGACGGGGATCTTCCCGCGGGCCAGGTTGACGGGGCCGATCCACTCCGTGCGCGCCAGCAGCGTGTAGTCCCGATCCATCTGCACCGTATAGGACATCTGTGTCTCGTCGCCGAAGTCGGCGCCGTCGACGGCCACCACGCCATACTCGCCGGCGTAGCGGGACACAAACCGCACCTCCACGCTCTCGCCCTTCAGGTACATGGCTCGGTACGGCGCCGCCTGCTCCACATCGTCCACAAAGAGCCGTGTGTTCTGCCCGTCGTCCACATCCACCGTGAGGATCTGCACCTCACCGCGCGCCGCGGTCAGTGTGACCTCCGACGCCGTGGCGAAGTACACGAATTTGTCGTCGAACCCTGTACTCGTGAGTCCGGCGCCGTTGGACACATCCTGCCCGTTTTCCCAGACGATCTCACCCCCGTGGTACACCGTCGTGGCGCGCCGACCGCCCGTCAGCGGGACACCAACCACCGCCGTCGTGCCCGCCGGCACCGTTGTGTGCACCCGCGCCGCGCCGTCCGGCGCGGCGTCCGCCGACACCGCG
>JAIRML010000304.1 GCA_031258665.1 Oscillospiraceae bacterium
TCACGTTCTGACGTGGGCTGCCGCCGCAACCCGCAGATGGGATCTGTCCCCAAAAATTCTTTTTTATTTGTTGAAAAACTTTGTTTTTCAACAACACGGGGGTTGGATCGAGGCGCCGAGGCGCCTCGCGGGGTGCGGGTTGCGGAAATGAATTCCGCAACCCGCGGATGGGATCTGTCCTCAAAAATCTTGTTTTTTGCTGCCGCTTCGCGGCAGCAAGGCACCAACGGCGACTGAATGGCCCGCCATTTTATCGTAGTCTCTGGAAATCTGCAGAAAGAAGGAGGAAGTGCCATATGAACAACCTGTTGAACGGCGTTTGGATGAAGGCGGCCTCGGCGAAGGGCGCCCTGATCCAAAGAGCCAAACACTCCATCCGGGAGGAGCGCGGAGGCGCCGAGATCGTCGCGGTGATCATCCTCGTGGCGATCGTCGTCCTGCTCGCCGTGGTGTTCAGGGCCCAACTGGGCGCCCTGGTGCAAAAGATCTGGTCGTCGATCACCGGCAAGGCGGAAGTCATCACGAAAGACTTCGAGCTGACGCCCTGACTCCGGCCGCCGGGAGACCTCTCACGTCTGCGCAAAGAGAGCGCAAAGAGACTCCCTCATCGGCCCCGCTCAAAGGACCCTTGCCGCACAGGGCGGCAAGGGTCCTTTGACGATTTGAATAGTACCTTATGGCCGCGAAGCGGCAATAAAAAACGAGAATTTGGGTTGTGGGCTGCATGGGCAGCCCACGTTGGTACCTTATGGCCGCGAAGCGGCAATAAAAAACAAGAATTTTGGGTTATGGGCCGCAAGGGCAGCCCACGTTGGTTTCGATGGCTTCGCTCACTCCGCCGGCGCCTGCGCCGCGGGCTGCAGCGGGGCAAGATCCGCGCCCCAATAATACGCCTTTGCGCTCGCGGCGCCGGACGGCACGGCGGCGGTGACCGAAACGCGCACAAAGTCGCCGATGTCCGCCGTCTGGGCGTCTGTGGCGACGCCAATCAGCCTCTTGTCCGCGTCGTAGAACGCCACAATGAGCGCGGCCCCTTCCGGCGGCGCGCCGTCAAAGCTGATCGCGGCGGTCGCGCTGCCGTCGGCGACATCGACATGAAGCGTCTGGATCGACGCGTACAGCGCGTTGTAAACGTTCGTCGCCGTGAGCTCATCGGCCGAACTTGTCAACGCGGCGGCCGCCGCGTACGCGGGGTCAGCCGCCGGCACACCGGCCGCGGCCGCGACCGGCAGGAGGTCCTCCACGTTCCGGTGGGCGCTGCGCTGCGTCTTGGCGTACGTCATCGCCGCGTCCGCGTCGAAGCCGTCGACCGGGAGGATCGAGAAGTTGTAGTTGACGGTCTTGCCGGCGACATTCAAAATATAGCACGATTTGGGAATGGCCTGGGACCCCCAGCTGGTGTCGGCGCCGCGCCCGCGCGAAGCCACGTTCACGTACAGGTAAGTCGGAAGGCCGGCGTCGTTGCGCCCGAATTCGTCATAGACCTGATACGGGTGCTTCGATCTGGCGTCGCCGAACTGCGTCGGGCTGTAGTGCAGCGCGTTGAACTCAACAAGATTGGCCATGTTGTACGCCGTCTCGGCGCGGTTATAGGTATAACCGCTGCCGTTTCCGGTGAACAGGTTGTTCGCCGCGAACTGGCCGGCCTTCATGACGACGCCGAAGCCCGTGTCGTCCGTCACCGCGGCCCAGCGCGTGTCCAGGCGCTCGCCGGTGTCTTGGCTGGTGATGTACTCGACGTAGTTATCTGACACGGTCGTCGCGTACAGGCCGACATCGGCGCCCGTTTTGCGGTCCACGTAGTTCTCCTCCGGGCCGCGCGCGAAGTAAGTGATGTTCTCCATGCCCGGCACAAGCCGCAGATACCCGCCGACTACGTTGCTGTACGCCGACGCCGACGCGCCGAATACGTAGCGCTCGCTCACGTTGATCTCACCCGTCGGGTAAATCTTGTAGGTCGTCGTCATCGTCACATTCTGCGCGGAGGCGGCGGTGTTGGCGGACGTATTGACGATTTCGACGCAGTTGGCATATGCCTCCGCCACGCGGTAAGTCGTCTGGGACTGCGCCCGGTTCGCGCCGATATTTTTCCAGGCTGTAAAGTTGGAGCCCTCTCCGAACTGATTGTCGGTCAGCGGCATATAGAAGTTCGGCTCGTAGCCGAGCGTGGCGAACTGGCGCCCTTTGTAACTCATGTCGGTGAACGTACCGGCCGCCTTGTCGAATGTGTACTCGAACAGGCCGTCCGGGCCGGTGATCTGAAGTGTCCCGGTGTTTCCGCCGCTCGTGCCCGTGACGCCGATCTCATCCATTGTCATCGGGACAACCGGCCTCGCGAGCGGCGCGAAATCGCCTGTTGTGAGCGGCAGCTGGTTTTCGGCGACAACATAGCCCTTGTCTGCCCAACCCGTGGCTGTTCTCAGGCGGAACTGGATGTTGAAGAAATATTCCGCGCCGGGCTTTGCGGTCACCGCGTCGAAATCCTGGGTGAATGACTTGGATGTGTTCTTCGCGTTGGCGATCGCGTATGGTTCCGGATCGACGTCGAGCACGCCCTCGCCTTCCCTGATCACCGTGCCGTTTTCATAGAGCTGCCACGTCATGTCATAGGCGTTCGCGTTTGTGTACATGAAAGAGTTCCGAACCGTAAAGCCGACGCCTGTCGCGGCGGGGTCTCCGTTCGCCGTCACTTTCAGCCTCTGGTACAGGCGTTTGACCTCGGCGGCTTCCGGTTTCGGGGTGCGGTCGGCGAGGATGACGCCGTTCGCGCAGAAGTCCCGGTCTCCGCTCGCGTTGCCCCAGTCGCCGTCGTAAGCGAAGAAGGTGCCGTCGCCCGAATGGTCGCCCCTCGCGCCGGCGATGTCGGACGAAGCCGGCACCGGCGTTTTTATCGACTGGTCAACCCAGTCCCAGATAAACCCGCCGGCGCTGTACGAGTTGCCCTCGTATATGGCGACGTATGTGTCCATGTTGCCGAGCGAGTTGCCCATGGCGTGGCTGTACTCGCAGTTTATCAGGACTTTGGCCGCTGTCGAAGGGCTGTTGCAGGAGCTGTACGAAGGATACATGCCGGACCACATGTCGGCGTAGCTCTGGGCGTACTGCGCGTGGGTCGGGCGGCCGCCGCTTCCGATCAATCCGTTTAGCTCGTTCTCGCGGGCCTTGATCGTCCAGATCGAATAAGGCGCTTGATTGGCGTTCATAGCCGCTTCGTTGCCGGCCGACCAGGCCACGACGCAGGTCATGTTCTTGTCGCGCTCAAACATGTTGAGCGACCGGTCACGTATCGTCGGTAAAAATATCGCCAGGTTTGAACTGCTTGTGCTGCCGTGGCTCTCGTGGTTGGCCTCGTCCATGACGTAAAGGCCCAGCTCGTCCGCCACATCGTAATATCTTGGGTCGTGCGGGTAATGGGACATGCGGATCGCGTTTACGTTGTTGCGCTTCATCAGCGTTTCGTCTGTGCGGATCAGCGAAAGCGTCATGGCATAACCCGTCTCGGGGTTTATCTCGTGGACATTCGTCCCGTAGAACGTGAGGCGCTTGCCGTTCACCAGCCAGTAAGAGCCGGCCGAGGCGGTGTAGACCCCGTTGGAAAGCGTTTGCGAATTGGTCGCGTTGACATACTGAACATACCTGAAGCCGACGCGCACGCACGTGTATTCCGTATCCGCCCCGTTGTCCACATACATCACCAGCTTGTACAGGTATGGATCCTCGGCGGACCAAAGGCGCGGGTTCGCGAGCGTCGCGGTGAACTCCGGTATCGCGAGCGAGATATTGGTGCTGTCTGTGACGCCGGGCGTGGCGGTGTACCTGACGCCGCCGCCGAACGGCAGCACGTCTGTGGTGACATGATTGGCGCCGGTTACGCCGGAGCTCGTGACGAAGTTGACATACCGATACGCGGCGGTCTCGCTGCCCTGCGCGACGACATGGCCCTCCGCGTCATAGAGCTTGTAAAAAACCGGTTTTGACGCCCCGCTCGTCCTCGTTTGGTCCGAAAAGTCGCGCACGGCTGTTTTCAGGGTAAACGTCCAGTCGGTGGGCGTTCCGTTGTTCAGATCGGCCGCCGACACAGGCTTTGTCGAAACCTCAAAGTCCCAGATGTCCTCCGCGTTGCGCGCCATGAGGTACGTGTTGCGGGCGATGCCGGAAAGACGGATCATGTCCTGATTCTCCAGCCAGGACCCGGACGTCCAGCGGATGATCTGCAGGGCGATGACATTGTCGCCGGCGCGGATGTACGGCGTCACGTCGAATTCGTGGTGCGTCCATATATCGGTGGTCCAGCCCGCGGCGCGGCCGTTGATCCACACGTAGCACGCGCTCACGCCGTCAAAGTTCAGGAACACTTCTTTGCCGGCCCAACTGTCCGGCACATAGAAGTGCCTCTGGTAGGTGCCTACGCCGTTGTAGAGCGTCGGGGCGGCGGGCACGCTCGTGCCGTTGCCGGTGAGGTAGCGCCCCCAAGCCGGGTTGGTGGAGTTCACGTATTGCGCCTGGTCATATTTCGCGGTTCCGTCGGCGTTGAAGTTGACCTGCCAGCTGTTCGGGACCGTGATGTCGTCCCAGGAGCCGGCGTCGAAATCCAGTGTGTTGAAATCGCGCGGCGCCTGCCCCGTTCCCTCCGCCGGCCAGGGCCGCTGGCCCGGATTGGCGGAAAAATGGAACTTCCATGTGCCGTTAAGCGGCAAGATGCTGGCGGAATTTGAAACCGTCCCGGCTTCGTCCGCGAAGGGGTACAGCGTAAAACCGTCCAAAGCCTTGGCCTCGGTGTCATACAGGTAATAGTAGGAGCGCGGGTTCTCGCCGCCCAGCTGGAAAACAAAAGGCGTGGACGAGTTCGTGGTCCACTCGCTGCCCGTGAACGCCACGTCGGGTTTCACGTATACAATCTTGGTTTTATCCGCATCCTCCTCCAGAGGCAAGAACGTATAATCGGCGAAATCCGAGATGGAAAGCCTGATTTCCTTGGTGGCCGCGACGCCGGCCAAGGCGAGCGACCAGTTTTTCCCGCCGCCGGTCAAGGCGCCCTTCACGGCCGAATCAGCCGGGATCAGGTCGATCGCGTCAGCCGCCAGCCCGGTCACATCCGTGTCAAAGGTGATATCGATCTTGGCGGACGGCGTTTTCGCGTCGGAATCGCCGTCCGCCGATATGCCGAACCTGATGACGTCCGGGGGTCTTTTGAAAAGCGCGGCCTTGTCGGAAACACCCGGCTCATGGGGCACTATGACAAAATTGGGGATATTGCCGATGGTGACGGTTACCGCCCCGTTCTGCGCGTTGATCAACTGAAGCGTCCAGTTTCTTCCGTCGCCCGACAGGGCGCCTTTGGCGGCCATGCCGGCCGGGCTCAGCGTGATGCGATCGGCCGTCAACCCAGTTACATCCGTGTCAAAGGTGATGAAGACATGGGCGGATGTCACAGCGGAACTGCCGTCCGCGGATACGGCGTACCGGGCGGTCGCGCCCGCGTAAAACGTGAGCGTATCGGCGCCCGCGGGGCTGGCCGTGAATGTGTAGCCCGGAATGTCCCGCAAGCCCACGGTGACATCTCCCGCCACCGCGTCGCTCACCGGCACCGTCCAGGTCCGGCCGTCGTCCGCCGTCGTCGGCGTGCCTATGGTGGCCGACCCCGCCGGCGTCAGCGTGATGTTCGACGCCGCCAGCCCGGTCACGGCCGTGTCAAGGTTCAGCGTGATCTGCGAGGTGGAGGTCGTCGCGTCGCCGTTGGCGGCGGCGCTGAACGTGGCCGGAGCGGGGTCGTACCGGTATATGGCGATATTGTCTATGTACGTGGCCCAGGTGATGTTTGAGCCAAGGCGCGCGCCCAGTATCTGGATACTGGTCAGGGCGCCGGTCCACACGTACTCGGTGGTGATCCTGCTGACCGACCCGGCATTGTTCCTGGGTTGCATGTCAAAGGAGACATTCGACCCCTTCTTCAGGTGGATGTTGACCGAATACCATTGGGTCCTGCTGGTATGTCCGGTGGGCAAAATCGTCTGGTCGGCGCCCGAGCCCCCCGTATAGTACCCGACGAGACTTTGCGTGGCCACCAGGGCCAGCGGTATCGGCGCCATCGCCGCGTTCACAAGCCTGATCTCCCCCCTGCTGGTGCCGCCCGACGGATTGCCGGGGTACCAGTCAAAGGATATCATCGCTTCGTCAGCCGCGCCCAGCGCGCTCTGGGTAGAGGCGCTGATCGCTTTGAGGGCGTTGCGGCTGCCGCTGGTGTTGCTCAGAGACCAGGACAGTTTGCGCGTGGCGTTGGCGTCGGCGCCGGCGCCGACAGATGTCGTGACATTGGCGGCGGCCACGCCGGCGTTGCTGTCAAGCCCCTGTGTCGCGGCAAAGCCAAATACGTCTGTGGCGGGGTCCTCGAAATCGGTGCTCTCGATGTTCGTGTACCCAAAGGGCGGCGTGAGGCCGGCCGCCCGCGCCGGCGGCGAGGCCGTCTGGAACACGGCCAGGAGCAGCATACACGCGAGCGCCACGCTGAGATATTTGCGGATTTTGATCACAACTCTCTCTCCCTTCATTTTGCGCGAAAACCGTTGCTCTCTCTTTTCCATTGCGTTTCCATCATATTCCGCGCAATGCGCAAAGTCAAGAAGGAAATCCGACATTTTTTATGCATTTCGACAGAATAAAACAGAGTGAATGGCTGGAACCGGCAACTTCAAAAAGAGATACGTTTCCAAAAATGTGCCAAAACACCTCGTTCCCCTTACAAAATACAAAAGTTGCGCCGGGAGATGTTTCATGATATACTGGGTGCAATCCAATTTGGGTTGCACCCGCAGCCTACAACCCAAATTCTTCTTTTTTGTTGCCGCGAAGCGGCAACAAGGTACCAATCGCAGGAAAAAGCGGAAGGAGTGGAAGACATGAATGGCGGGAAGTTTCTTCGGGTCACAGGCATCCTCATGATCATCGGCGGCGCGCTCAGCATCTTGTTTGGGGTCATCGCCCTGTTCGGCAGCGTTGTCGCGGGGGCACTGGGCGTGGGCGAGGCCCTCATCGCGGCGGCGATCATTGGCCTGCTTGGCGGCGCGACCGAGCTGGTGGCCGGTATCTTCGGCGTGATGTACGCCGACCGGCCGGGCAAGGCTCAGATCTGCATTGTCATGGGCATCGTCGTGGCGGGGCTCTCCGTGGTGAGCAGCATCATCAGCTTCAATCCTCTGAGCCTGGTGCTCGGCCTGGTGCTCCCGGTGTTGTACCTGGTCGGCGCGTTCAAAAACAAACAGAGCGCCGGCTGACGGCGCGGAGACCCTTGCCGCGGAGGAGGGCGCCGGCCCCCCGAAGCGGCGCTTTGCGGGCAGACGGCCCAAAAGAAAAGGCGGCGGCTGGCGGAAAGCCAGACGCCGTCTTTATGATATCCCGCCTCCGGCGTCGTCCTCGGGGGGCTCTTCGGCGGGCGCGCGCTTCCGGGGGATATTTACGAATTTGTTGACCCCGATGGAGATGAGGATCCCCGCCAAGGTCTCCAGCACGCGGGTGGCGGCAAAGAGGTACTTGTCCTGCGGATGCTGCGAGACGATGATGAGGAAGATGACGCAGGACAGCGCCGCCGCGTCCACGCTGCGGATGAGCACACAGAAATATAAAGTGGCGGCGCAGCCGAGCCCAATGAGGATAGCCTGCAGGTAGGGGTGGATGCTGGAGAGATCGAAAAACAGCACACCGATCGCCAGCGCGCCGCCCACCACGGTGCCCATCAGGCGGTCGAGCCCGGACCGAAACGAGGTCTCCAGCGTCGGCCGCGTCGCGAGGATGGCGGCAATGCAGGCGTAGATGGGCATCGGATAACCGATGGCAAGACCCAAGATGAGGCAGATCGCCACGCACAGACCCGTCTTGACAATCCGCATCCCCGGGAGGGTCACTTTGAACGGTTTTGTGCTCACAGCCTGTGTGCACGCACCTTTTTGAGCCGCGCGAAGCGGGGCAGACCGTTTTCGCGGGCGAGCGCGGTCTCTCCCTGGATCAGGGGCAGCGCGTACTCAATGAAAGGCGGCAGCACGCCGTTGCCGGCTTCATTGATCCACTCGCGCGGCACTTTCTTCTCCGCGTTTGCCACGACCGACAGATCGAGCAGCTTGATGCGGCAGGAGTACCGGCCGTTTTCCATCACGCGCTCAAAACCGACCATCTTGTCGGTGACCCCCGCGACGGCGTTGCTCACCGCGGCGGCGCCGGCGGCGTAGGACTCCTCGATGTCGGTGGCCGAGGCCTCGTGCGCGGCGCAGCGCTGGAGGAGCGAGAGCTCGATGCCCCGCACCTTGGCGCCCGTTTCTCTCTTGACGACAGAGGCCAGCGTTGCGGCCAGGCCGCCGAGCTGGGCATGGCCGAAGGAGTCTTTGGTCTGCGCGAGGTCGGAGCCGTATTCGGCGATGAATGTGCCGTCTTTGTCGTGGATGCCCTCGCTCGCCGCGATCACGACCTTGCCGGACTTCTTATAGAGGGCCGTCATGTCGCGCAGGAAGACGTCCATGTCGAAGGCCACCTCGGGCAGGTAGATGAGGTCCGGCCCCGCGCTCGCGAGGGAGGCCAGCGCGCTGGCCCCGGCGAGCCAGCCGGCGTGGCGGCCCATGATCTCCACAACGGTGATCATCGGGGTGTCGTAGACGCGCGCGTCCTGGTAGACCTCCGCGCAGGAGGTGGCGATGTATTTGGCGGCGCTGCCGTAACCGGGGCAGTGGTCTGTGCCGAACAGGTCGTTGTCGATGGTCTTGGGGATGCCCATGACGCGGCATTTGTAGCCGGCCTTCAACATGAACTTGCTGATCTTGTTGCAGGTGTCCATGCTGTCGTTGCCGCCGTTGTAAAAGAAGTACCGCACGTCGTACTTCCGGAAGATGTCGAGGATGCGCCGGTAGTCGGTGTCGTCCGCGTCGGGGTCCTTCATCTTATAGCGGCAGGAACCGAGCGCGCTGGACGGGGTGTGACGCAGGTGTTCCAGCTCCTGTGAGTCCTCGTAGTCCATGTCGTAGAGCACATCGTCCAACACCCCGCGGATGCCGTGCGCGGCGCCGTAGACTTTGGTGATGGCGGCGGTGTCCAGCGCCGTCCGGATGGCGCCGAGCGCGCTGGCGTTGATGACCGAAGTGGGGCCCCCCGACTGGCCGATGATACATGCGCCTTTGAGTTCGGACATGCTTTCCCCTCCTTTGTATTCGCGCCCAGTATACCACAAAACCCCATCACACGCAAGCCCCGCCGCGGTGTTTTTCACCCCGCCCGCGCGCCTTCCCGCGGCGCTACACGGCGCGGATGGGGCGGCGGCGGACGTAGAGGTAGCAGCCGGCCGAGATCGCGATGCCGGCGGCCCAGCCGAGGCCGTAGGAGTAGAACATGGCGTCCGGGCCGA
>JAIRML010000009.1 GCA_031258665.1 Oscillospiraceae bacterium
AAAATTCTTGTTTTTTATTGCCGCGAAGCGGCAATAAGTTACTAATTCGCTGTCGGTCGCGGGTGTGTCGGGGGCTCAGGGCTCGACCCGGATCACGCCTTCGCCCCGGCGAAGCAGCGCCGCCAGCCGGTCGGCCGTCGGAGACGGCGGAAGGCCGGTAGAGACGACAATCTCCACCGGGCGCCCGAGGACGCGCGCCGCCGCCCGGGTCAGCGTGTCGAGCAGGTCTTTGTCCCGCAGCCGCTCCAGCTCATGCGCCTCGACGGCGATGAGCAGCTCGCGGGCCCGGACGGTGAAGTGCGCCCCGCGCAGCAGCGCGGTGGAAAACAGAGAGATCTCCCCCTCGAGCGCCCGCAAAAACGCGGCGGCAAAATCGTCCGGCGCCGGCGCCTCCGCGGCGGTTATCGCCGCGTCGTCTGCCTCCGCGGCGCCCATCTCTGGGGCGTCTGTCTCTGGGGCATCTGTCTCCGCGGTGTCTGTCTCTGGGGCGCCTGTGGGGCGCGCCGTCTGGGCGGCCGCCGGGGGAGGTGTCGGGCCCACGGCCGCCGGCGCGGCGCCGGGGTTTGCCAGGGCAGGGCCGCGTGTGCCGAGCGCCTGTTCCAAGGCCGCCACGCGGGCGGCCAACGCTGTCGCGTCGCCCGAGAGCCGCTCGTCGCAGAGCCGCAGCAGGCAGAGTTCCATGTCCACGTGCCGGTTGCCGCCGCGTGCCATCAGGCCCTGCGCCTCCTGAATGAGAGCGATGGCCGACAGCAGCCGGGCCTGCCCAAACTGCGCCGCGAGGGACCGCGCGGCCGCGCCGTCGGGTTCGATTCCGGACAGGGATGGCAGGTCCGAGGTGTACGCCGACAGCAGCAGGTCCCGCAGCAGCACACAGAGTTCGTCCAGCACCGAGGCCATGTCCCGCCCGGCTGCCATGAGATCGGCAAAGAGGGACAGCGCCCGCGCGGCTTCCCGCGCGGCCACGGCGGCGGCCAGGTCAGAGATCCGCGTGAGTCCCGCCAGCCCGAGCGCGTCACAGACAGCCGGCTCGTCCACCTGAGACGGTCCGGCGGTGACGCATTGGTCCAGCAGCGAGAGCGCGTCGCGCAGAGATCCGTCCGCCAGACGGGTCAGCATCCGCGCGGCCCCTTCGGTGAGAGAAAGGCCCTCCTCGGCGGCCACCGCGCGCAGCCGCGCCAGGATGTCGGCGGGGGCAATGCGGCGGAAAGCGAACCGCTGGCAGCGGGACAGGATGGTGGCCGGAACCTTGTGTATCTCGGTGGTGGCCATAGCGAACAGCACGTGGGGAGGAGGCTCCTCCAGCACCGTGAGAAGCGCGTTGAACGCCCCGGAGGACAGCATATGGACTTCGTCGATGATATACACCCGGCGTTTCACGGCGGCGGGCGTGTAGACCAATTCTTCCCGCAGTGTGCGGATGTTGTCCACCCCTGTGTGGGAGGCGGCGTCCATCTCAACGACGTCCAGGACACTGCCGTTTAAAATGCCGAGACAGGACGGACATTGGTTGCAGGGGTCGCCGCGCACGGGCGTCTCGCAGTTGACGGCGCGGGCGAGGATTTTGGCGCACGTCGTCTTGCCCGTTCCCCGCGTGCCGGTAAACAGGTAGGCGTGTGACAGCCGCCCGGCCACACACTCGTTTTTCAAGGTTTCCGTGACATGCCGTTGGCCGACCACATCGGCAAATACAAGCGGCCGCCATTTTCGATACAGTGCCTTGTACACGTGGCCCTCCTCCGGGGCGGACACTCCCTCCGGCGCCCCACGGCGTCGTTCTCCCGCAAGACCGCACACCCGCCGTTGAGGCGCGTGATCCATCCGTTACCCGGGCCGCCGGCTCGGAGACGGCGCCCTCGCGGCACACGGGAGGCACCGCTTAATGCTGCTCGGTTCCCCGCCTGACATGGTTCACGGGTTCCCGTTGCGCAAGACCGGCTCCTCATCGCTGCACACCCGGGGCTGACGACACATCGCGGCCCCGCCGGCGGGGATTCATCCCTGCTGAGGCGGGTTGCAGGTGACAGGGCACCGCCGGCTCCCCGACTAGTGCGGTCTTGCGGAAGAACGACTGTCAGATGCAACACATGTATTATACTATGAAACGCGTACAAAGGCAATGGAGCATTTTTGGTCAGCGTATGTCCCCGGGTCGGGCCCGCGGTTCCCTCACCCCCAGGCTTCGGTCCATGTCACAGACAAAGAGCAAAATCTGCGCCACGACGGCGTAGAGTTCGGGCGGGATCTCCCGTCCGAGGCCGATCTCATTCAGGGTGTGCGCCAGTTCCGGGTCCATGTGGACGGGGACCCCGCTCCCGCGCGCTGTGTCGACAATGCGCTCCGCCGCGAGCCCGCGGCCGATGGCCACCACGCGCGGCGCGTCGTCGCGCTCCGTGTCAAAGCGCAGGGCGGCGGCCTCCCTGCGCAGCGGTCTCTCTTTCCATCTGGTCATCTCAGTCACATCCGTTCTCGTGGGCGGCCGTGTCAGGCCTGCCGGTCAAAGCGATAGCGGCGGTCGAAAAACGCCTTCGCCTCCGCCACAGCCAGGGGGCCGGCGGCGGGCTCCAGCAATTGGATGGAGGAGGAGCGGGTCAATCGATAGCCGGCGCCCTCCAGCAGAGCGCCGAGCTTCGGCGCGGCGGCCCGCACGAAATCGGCCTGTTCTTTGGACGGCAGCCGAAAGTCGCACTCCACATGTTTCCCGATGACTTTGACGAGCGCCTCCACGCGCCCCATGTGGGCGGTGCTGAGGGAGAGAAACAGCGTGGCGTTTTTCGGGTCGATCCGGCTGCGGGCGCCGTCGCCGCCGAAGATGTACAGCTCCGCCGTCGTCTCCTGCCCGTTCAGTATGACCGGCCACTGGACCACAGTCGCGAAGTTGCCGAGTTGTTGTGTAAACCGCACGCCGGCGGCGATGTCCCGTAGCGTGGCCTCCGCCCGCGCCCGTTCGGCGGGCGGGCGGGCGGAGGCCTCCTCACCCGCGGCGCGCAGCGCGTCGAGGAGAGCGCGGGTCAGACGGTCCGCGTCCATCGCCCGGGGCAGCCCGTCGGCCTGCCCCGGGCGGATGTCCCGAAAAAGTTCGGCCAGCGCCGCGCGCAGGGGCGGCGCGTTCTCCCTGTCCGGGGGTGGGGGTAAGCCGTCGGGCGGATTCGCGGGGGATGGGCTGTCGTCCGCCGCCATGCCGGACCCACTGCCCGCCGCCGCCCCTGTGCCGGACGGCGCCTGCTTGGAGACGGGCAAGATCCCGGGGGTTGTCGCATCGGCTGCCGCGCGTTCGGCGGGCGGCGGCTCTGCCCCCGATGGGGCAGCCGCGCGCGGGGCGGGCCTGTCCGTTTCCGTCGTTTCCTTTGCCCCGGCGGGTCCGTTTGTCCCGGGCGTCTCCGGTATCTTGGCTGCCCCGGCTGCCCTAGCGGCTGCCCCGGTCGCTCCGAATGTGCCGACGATCCGGGCCAGATCGGCCGGTATGTGCTCGGCTGTGGGCGCGCCCGCTGGCGTCGCGGCGGCGTCCGCCCCGGGGGTTTCGGGTTGTGCGGGCGCCCCGGTGGAGTCCGGGACGCTTGCTGTCGCGTAGATCATCGCGCGCAGGGTGTCGATGTCCACCACTCCGGGCAGCCCGGCGCCCCCGGTCGGGTTGGCTGCGGTGCGCCCGAAGATGGAAAGAATTTCTGTCTCGAGTGAGGCCGCCGTGTGGGGAGAGATGGCTTCCGGGTGGACCGCGCCGCCCGGCGCGGAGCCGCCCCATGCGGCCGGCTGTACGGGCAGAGGCGACGCGTCTGCCGCATCCCCGCACGTGACGGCGCCCGGGGGGGCGCCGCGGACATCGGACGCCGCCGGCCCGGCTGCGGCGCGCGCGGGCGCGGGTGCGATCGCCGCCGTGGGGGTGGCGCCCCGCGTGTCCGCGTGTCCGGCCGTCTCCGCGGCGGGGAAGAGCAGATCCATCAGATCGGCGAGCTGTCGGCCGAGCATCAAGTCCTGCCGGCTCATCCGATTGAGAAGCGAGACGGACTGCTTGTCGAGGGGGATGTTGTGTGCCCGCAGGAACACGGCCTGTTCCGGGGTGATGTCGGGGATGGAGACAAGGGCCGAGGCCAGCCATCGAAACAGGCGCTCCGCCGGCGGCAGACCGGCATTGAGCATCGCCGAGACCAGACGCACGTTTTGAGGGGTCTGACCGGCTTTCCACTGGCGCAGCAATGAACGGGCGTCGGAGCGCCCGTCGGCCGCCTTCACCAGCAATGCGCCGTCGGCCTGCCCGGAGACGGTCAGCCACAACGTGTCGCCGGGTGACGCCTGAAAAATGGTTTCGCTGCGCGCCGACAGGACCGCCCCGTCTGGCAGCCGCAGTGTGAGCTGCCGCCCGGAAGCGGTCAGCACTTCCGCTTCCAGCACATCGCCCACAGATGCAGCGGGGCTGTGCTCTTGCGCGGCGGCATTGGGCGGTGTCCGGGCGGCCGGCGGCATGGATGCATCGATCCTCATGGCGAACCTCGTTTCTCCCACGCGCCAAAATGGGGCATCCGCATGCCCTCACCCTCTCTCGTTATATAGTATCGTGTGTCTGCGCCCGCGAGATTACGTCTCGGCGCGGAAAAATCCCATGCGGCGGCGCGGTGGAAAAAACGGCCCCGCCCCGGAGGGGGCCGCCGTTTGCCTCTGCAAAACAAATTGACGCGGTGGGGGAAGTTTGTTACAATATGAGTGGGAACGATCCGCCCGCCGGCGGCGCCGGCCGGCATTTTTGTTGCCGGACGGAAGGAGAACGCCATGGAAGGAGAAGACGGGCGGCTGTGCGACGCGCGCTACGTCCGCGCGTTGCTGGCCCGGCACGGATTTCATTTTTCCCGCGCGCGGGGGCAGAATTTTCTTACAGCGGACTGGGTACCGCAGTCCATGGTGCGGTGCGCCGGATTGGACGGGACCCAAAATGTCTTTGAGGTGGGCCCCGGCTTGGGCGCACTCACGCGTCCGCTGGCGCGGGCGGCCCGGCGCGTCGTGACCGTCGAAGTGGATGTGTCGCTCCGGCCCGTGCTTGCCGAGACGCTGGCGGGGCTTGGCAATGTGGACGTGCTCTGGGCGGATGTGCTGACATTGGACCTGCCGGCGCTGGTCGCCACGTATTTTGCGGGCCGCCGCCCGGTGGTGTGCGCCAACCTTCCCTACGCCGTCACCACACCGGTGCTCGCGCGCCTGTTGGGGTCCGGGCTGTTTGAAGCGCTGACGGTCATGGTGCAAAAGGAGGTGGCCCAGCGCCTGTGCGCCGCCCCCGGCACATCCGCATACGGAGCCTTTTCTGTCTACGTGGGTGTGCATGCGCGCCCGGCGATCGCCTTTGACGTGCCGCCGGACGCGTTCCTGCCCAGGCCGCGCGTGACATCAAGCGTCGTGCACATGGTCTGCCAAAAACGGCCGTTGCGCCACGAGACTTTGTTTTTTCGGTTGGTGAGGGCCGCCTTTGGGCAACGCCGCAAGACGCTGCTGAACGCGCTGGCGCCGGCTCTGCCGTTCCCGAAAGATGCGCTGTCGGAGCTGATCGCATCCTGCGGCCTTGCGCCGTCGGCACGGGGCGAGACACTGGGGATCCCGGAATTCGAAGCGCTTTCAGACGCGGCGGCGGCGCAGACGGGGGAGAGCGGGTTTGGCGGGGCAAACGCATGAGAAGAACGGAGGTGGGCACAATGATTTATGAGGAGACACCCTCGCTGCCCTACGGGAATTTGGGAATTGTCGGAATGCGCGGTTGTGAAGACATGATCTCCCGCATCGACTTTTACCTGACGCACTGGCGTTCGGAGGACGCCCAATCCGCGGGGCAGCTCACTTTGGATGTGGCGGCGCCGACCCCCGACGAGGGCCGGTTTCAGGTGCGGGCCAACTGCCCCCGGTTCAACACAGGGGAGGGCAAGGCGCTTATCCAGCAGTCGGTGCGCGGTTACGACCTATATATTCTGACAGACATGTTCAATTACGGGGTCACGTATTCCATGTACAACCAAGTGGTTCCCATGAGCCCGGACGACCACTTCCAGGACCTCAAGAGGATCATCGCGGCCGCCGGCGGGAAGGCCCGGCGCATTACGGTCATCATGCCCATGCTATATGAGGGGCGCCAGCACCGCCGCTTCGCCCGCGAGTCGCTGGACTGTGCGTTGGCGCTGCAAGAATTGACCATGATGGGCGTGGAAAACATCATCACCTTCGACGCCCACGACTCCCGCGTGCAAAATGCCGTACCGCTCAAAGGGTTCGAGAATGTGCCGCCCACCTATCAGATGCTGAAGGCGCTGTTTAGGACATACCCGGACCTCACGGTGGACAAGGACCATCTGATGGTGGTCTCCCCCGACGAGGGAGGCATGGCCCGGTGTATCTTCTACTCGTCGGTGCTGGGTGTGGACCTTGGCATGTTTTACAAACGGCGGGACTACACGCGCATGGAGCACGGCCGTAACCCCATTGTCCGGCACGAATTTTTGGGCGACAATGTGGCCGGGAAGGACATCATCGTGGTGGATGACATGATCTCCTCCGGAGATTCCATCCTCAGCATCGCGGACATCCTGAAGTCGCTGGGCGCGCGCCGCATTTTGGTGTTTTGTACCTTTGGGCTCTTCTGTGAGGGCCTTGACCGGTTCGACGAGGCGTATAAGAAGGGTGTCTTCGACAAAGTGTTTACCACGAATCTCATCTATCGTACCGACGCGCTGAAGGCGCGTCCCTGGTATCAGGAAGTGGATATGTCCAAGTATATCTCCTACATCATCGATACCCTCAACTACGACCGTTCCATCAGCGAGTTGCTGGAGCCGACCATGCGGATCCGCCGCCTGCTCCAGAGCCGCCGCCCGGTCATGGCGGGGCAGCCTTGTCCGTGAGGCGGGTGTTTTGAGGCAACAAAATACAAAAATGTGGATTGTGGGCGGCAGGCGCAACCCATGTTGGGTAAAAATTAGCATTCAGGCCGGTTTTGGGAAGGACGTCAGGGAGGGCGAACATGCTTTCGAAGGCTAGAGAATACGTCAAATATATCATTCCCTTCGTGCTGGGTGTATTCCTGTTTTCGATGATCACGGACTTCGAAAACACGATGAAATTCCTGTCCAGCGTGTTGGGGTGGATTTCCTATGTGGTTTCCCGCTTTGTGATCGGACTCAGCATCGCCTATATCTTGAACTTCTTTGTCCAGTGGCTGCGCAGGGCGTTTAAGTTCCCTTTTTGGCTGGCGGTGGTTTCCGCGTACCTGGTTCTCATCGGCGCCGTGGTGTGGATGATCATCTACATCGTGCCGTACATGATCACAAGCGTGGAGCAGCTCATGGCCGTGCTGCCCGGGTTTATCGACAACACCGGGGAGTTTTTGGCGCACTACTTCCCGCGGATGGACGCGGACAGCCTCAGCTTCCTGACAACCTTTGTCACAGGGGTTTCCGACCAGATCATCAAATGGGCGGGAGATCTTGTCAATGTCTCGACATTCCTGCCAGTGGTGCGCTCGGCCGGGCGCGGTCTCCTCGACATCAGCTTCGGGGTGCTCATCTCGTTCTACGCGCTCGTGGGCAAGGACAAGATTTTGGCGGCGCTCAAGCGGCTCATGTACGCCTTCATGGCCTCCGATAAGGTTGAAAAGCGCATTCAGTTCTGTCGGGAGGCCAACGAGATTTTTTCGCAGTATGTGGTCGGCAAATTTGTTGACTCCCTGATCATCGGCGTGCTGAGCGCCATCCTGTACGCCATCTTCGGCCTGGAGATGATGCCGTTTTTGGCGATCTTGGCCTTCATCTTCAATATGATTCCCTATTTCGGGCCCATCATCGGCATGGTCATCACAGGGATCATCCTCCTGTGCTTCTCGCCGCTGCACGCCCTGTACTCGCTGATCATCTCCGTGGTGCTGCAGACAATCGACGGATCTGTCATCGGCCCCAAGATTCTGGGCGACGCGGTGGGCATCAGTCCGCTTCTCACGATCGTGGCGATCTCCGTCGGAGGGGACATCGGCGGGCTGCTCGGCATCTTCCTCGGCGTGCCTGTCGTGGCCACGCTGAAGACACTGGTGTTTGACCGGTGGGTGAAGCGCAAGTTGGAAAAAAAGCATGTGCAGATCGAGTAGCGGGCGCCGCGCCCGACGGGAGAAGCCGGCCAAAGGAATTGCGCGTGGCGCGATTTGATTTGCGCGGGGTGTAGATAAAATTTATTGGTAAAACATCTTTACAAGAGCGGCAAGATATGATATACTGGCACCAAATGGAATGGGGGGATGT
>JAIRML010000049.1 GCA_031258665.1 Oscillospiraceae bacterium
ATTACGACTACCTGTACGACCAGCAGTATCTCGCGCTGAAACGCCGGGTGCGCGCCGACGCCACCGAGGCGGACCTGAGGCGCCTTTACGAGGAGAGCCCGGACATGTTTCACCTCTTGGGCGAAGTGGACATGCGCTGTGTGATCCTAAAGCAGGCGGACGTCTCGCGCGGGGAGGCCGAGGCCGGCCTGTCCGCCGTGCGGGCGGCGCTCGCGGCGGGCGCGTCTTTCGACGAGGCCGCGCGCGAGGCGGGCGTCTCGGCCCACACGGTCGACCGGGTGTTTACGGCGGAGGATGTCCGCTCGCCGGATGTGAGCGACTTCCCACAGGTGTACGAAGCACTTTACCATCTGCCGGTCGGGGGGACCACGGAGCTGATCCAAAACGACGACCTCGAATGGATCTTCCTCCACTGCGCGGAGCGCCGGGGAGAGGGACGCCGGTCATTTGAGGACTGCCGGGAGGAACTCGCGGAAATGTTTCGGGAACAGGCTTTTGACGAAACATTTGCCCGCATGACGGCCGAGGCGCGCGTCACGGTGTACGACAACGCGCGGCCGCTGTTGCTGCGCGCCTTGTCTGACGGGGCCCTGTGATTGGCAAGGAAGGACGGTGTCATAGAAGATGAAGAGACCCAAACTGTACCGGATAACGGCACTCCTGCTTGGCGCGGCGGTGGTGCTCAGCGCCGCAGGCACGGGCGCGCTGGCGGCCGGCGCGACCCAGGCGCGCAACGGAGAGATGGCCGAGACCACCAACGGCGCGCTCACATATTGGTTCCCCAAGTACATAGCGGGCTGTGACGACAACACCATCGCACAGGCAACGAGCAACAACCTGAGCATCGGCGGCCGGCGGATCACCCGGCTCTCCGGGCACGGCAGCCAATACGCGCTCATCCGCACCCACACCTCGTCGGTGGTGCCGTTTGAGGCCGCCTTGGAGCAGCTGATGCTGCTGCCAAACGGCACCTACACACTGTCGGCCTATGTCGCGTCGCTCATCACAGAGGAGGACAAAGCCAACGGCGCGTACGCCAAGGTCTATGTCTACGCAGACGACGGCGAAACGGCCCTGGAGCGGGAGATCGGGGTGTCCGAGGGCGCCACCGCCCCGTGGGAGCCGGTGGAGGTTCCCAATGTTGTCATCACCGAGGGCAAGTGCCGCATCGGCTTCGCGCTCAAATCCGTCACGCAGGGCGGCAACGCGACCGCCGGTCGGGCTTTGGCGGTGGACGGTGTGACATTGATCGCCGCCGACGCGGCCGTGATCGGCGGTACCGTTTCCGCGCCGACCGGCGCGGGTGTGCCCTATGCGCAGATCGAGGTGCTCCGTGACGGCGTGCGCGTGGCCGCGGCCACAACCGGCAACACCTCCGGCGCCTACGCCGATCTCTCCGTCCCGACGGGGACGGACTATACGGTCCGTGTGACGGCGTCCGGGTATGAGCCGGTCGTGCGGACAGGTGTGGACATCGTGTCGGCGGAGCCGCAGACCATGGATTTTGCCTTTGTCGGGTACGACGACAGCACAACGTATACTTTCGGCGGGTCTGACAGTGAGTACGGCGCCGAGGGCGGCTACTACTTCGACGCCGTATTGGGCAGCGACACAAACGACGGGCGGTCCCCGGAGACCGCGTGGCAGACGATTGACAAGTTCAACGCGACCACCTTCCAGCCAGGTGACAAGATCCTGTTTCACGCCGGGTCTGTGTGGACAGGCGTCAGTCTGGTCCCGCGGGGCAGCGGCACGGAAGAAGCGCCGATTGTTGTCGGCAAGTACGGCCCTGCGGACAAGATGCCGGCGTTCCACAGAAACTATGTCCCCGACACGCCGCTCAGTGAGATGACGGCCAACCGCACAAACCCCACGCTCCGGATCAACGGCGTCAGCCATTGGGAATTTAACGACCTGGAGATCACCAACTACGGGCAGTACAACGCGGACGACACGCACTCCGCCCAGACAGGGCGCACAGCCGTCACGATCACATCCACCACCGGGCAGCCAGACGCCACCATGCGCGGCATCCGCCTGAACGGGCTCTACGTCCACGACGTGAACGGCGCGAACCCGAAGAGCGGCGGCGGGTACAACAACGCGAGCGGAAGCGGGATCACTTGGGGCGCGAGCGGACAGTCCAAGATCGACGGGTTGATCATCGAGAATTGTCTTATCAAGAACATCACCCGCAACGGCATCGTGGGCGGCGGTTACAGCGGCAGCCGTGTCTGGAGCCAGGGGAGCGGTTACGCGCAAAGCGGCGTCCCCATCCGCCACCGAAACGTCGTGGTGCGGGGCAATGTGCTCGACACCATTGCGGGCGACGGTATTTTGGTGAGCGGCACGCTGCGGGCCGTTGTCGAGTACAACCTCGTGACCAAGGCCTGCAACGACCCGAGGCCATACCCCACACTGAGCGGGAATGCCACGTCGAATCTCTCGGCGGCCGTGTGGCCGTTCGACGCAGATGGAACAATTTTCCAATACAATGAGGTTTGCTACGCCAAAGTGCCGCGGGGTACGGAGGTCGCGGACGGTGAGGCGTTCGACTCCGACTACTACTGCACGAACTCGCTGTACCAATACAACTACTCCCACGACAACGAGGGCGGTTGCTTCATGGTCTGCGGGCCGGCGTACTCCTACACCGACGGCACGGTGTTCCGTTACAACATCAGCGAAAACGACGGCTCGATCTACGGCAAGCGG
>JAIRML010000073.1 GCA_031258665.1 Oscillospiraceae bacterium
ATGCGCCTCCAATGTGGAGGGTCGGCTCCCCGTCTGTCAGTTTTTGGTTGCCGCGAAGCGGCAACCAAAAACAAAAATTCAGGCCGTGGGTTGCGGGGGCAGCCCACATTGGATATTAATGTCTGAGAACTGAGAACCGCGCGCGGCGGCCCCGGGGCGCGCACACCTTTATATATGGTAAGGTGTGCGCGCCCCGATACAACCGGCGCGGCGCGCCCCTCAATTCTCGATTCCCTCTCTCTCGACGGTCGCCCCTACAGCGCTTCGCGGCGACAAAAAACAAGAATTTGGGTTACGTGCGCAACCCACGTTGGTGATATTGCTGTTTTTAACGCCCTCGCGGGCGAAAGGGTTCCGATGGGGTCGAACTTGTGATATACTGGCGTGGGCTGCCTCCGCAGCCCACAACCCAAATTCTTGTTTTTTATGGCCGCTTCGCGGCCATAAAAAACTGATTCATCATTGCGTGTACCATCGTCTGGGGGTGTTTTGTATGGGCGCGGTGCGCGAGGGAGGGCTCGCCGATGCGGGCCGGCGGAAGATCGCCTGGGCCGCCTCTTTTATGCCGGTGCTGGCCGGACTGCGTGAGGAGTTTGTCCGCACACAGCCTTTCTCAAATCTAAGGATCTCGTTGTCAATCCATCTGGAGGCCAAGACCGCCTGCTTCGCGCTGGCGCTACGCGACGGCGGGGCCGCGGTGGCGGCCACCGGCTGCAACCCGCTCTCGACCCAGGACGATGTGGCCGCGGGGCTCCGCGCCGAGGGCATCGAGGTCCACGCGCTGCGGGGCGCCGACCCGGAGACCTACGCGCGCCACCTGGCCGGGGCGCTGGCCTTTGGCCCCCACCTCGCCCTGGACGACGGCGGCGACCTGACCGCGCTCCTCCACGGGGCCTGCGCCGACCGCGCCGGCGACCTCATTGGCCTCACCGAGGAGACGACGACCGGTGTGCGCCGCGCCCGCGCCCGCGCCGAGGCCGGCCGGCTGCGCTTTCCGCTGCTCGCTGTCAACGACGCCGACTGCAAGCACCTCTTTGACAACCGCTACGGCACCGGCCAATCGACCTGGGCGGCCATCTTGCACACCACCAATGTGCAGGTCACGGGCAATGTCGTTGTCGTGGCCGGCTACGGCTGGTGCGGGCGCGGCGTGGCGCGGCGGGCCGCCGGGCTGGGCGCGCGGGTCATCGTCACCGAGATCGACCCCGTCAAGGCGATCGAGGCCGCGATGGACGGCCATACCGTCATGACGATGGACGAGGCCGCGCCGCACGGCGACTTCTTCATCACCGTCACGGGCTGCCGCCGCGTGATCACGGGGCGCCACATGGCGCGCATGAAAGACGGCGCGATCTTGGCCAACGCCGGCCATTTCGATGTGGAGATCGACCTGGCCGACCTGGCCGGCCTGGCCGCGCGGTACGAGACCCGGCGGGCGGGTGTCACCGGGTATTTTCTCCCGGACGGGCGCGTGCTGAACCTGCTGGCCGAGGGGCGGCTCGTCAACTTGGCCGCCGGCGACGGCCACCCGGCCGAGATCATGGACATGAGCTTTTCTGTGCAGGCGCTGGCGCTGCGGCACCTGGTCAGGCACGGCCGCGCGCTGACCCCCGGCGTCTATTCCGTCCCCCGCGCGGTGGACGAGGAGGTGGCGGCCCGCAAGCTGCGCGCGGCGGGCCTCTCGGTCGACACGCTGACACCGGAGCAGCGGGCGTACCTAGATCAGTTCTAACGTGGGCTGCCCTTGCAGCCCACAACCCAAATTCTTCTTTTTTATGGCCGCTCCGCGGCCATAAGTTACCAACGTGGGCTGCCTCCGCAGCCCACAACCCAAATTCTTGTTTTTTATGGCCGCTTCGCGGCCATAAGTTACTAATAAGGAGGATTCTTATAAATGAGACATCGGATCTTCACCTCGGAATCGGTCACGGAGGGGCACCCGGACAAGGTGTGCGACCAGATCTCCGACGGGATTTTAGACGCGATTCTGGCGGAGGACCCCATGGCCCGCGTGGCCTGCGAAGCCATCGTCACCACCGGCGTGGCGCTGGTGATGGGAGAGATCTCCACGACCTGCTACGCGGACATCCCGGCGGTCGTGCGCCGGACCATCCGGCGGGTCGGGTACGACCGCGCGGAACTTGGTTTTAACCACCAGACCTGCGCCGTCTTCACCTCGATCGACGAGCAGAGCCCCGACATTGCGATGGGCGTGGACCACGCCCTCGACGGCCGTGACTCCGCGGACGACGACGACCGCACCGGCGCCGGGGACCAGGGGATGATGTTTGGGTTTGCCTGCGACGAGACGCCCGAGCTGATGCCGGCGCCCATCTCGCTGGCGCACGCGCTCACGCGGCGGCTGGCCGAGGCGCGTCGCGTCGGGGCGCTCCCCTTTCTGCGCCCCGACGGCAAGAGCCAGGTGACCGTGGTCTACGACGACGCGGGCCGCGTGGCCCGCGTCGGGGCCGTTGTGGTCTCCACCCAGCACGACGACATCGGCATTGAGACCGTGCGCGAGGGGGTCATGGAGGCCGTGATCCGGCCCGTGATCCCGCCCGCCTACCTCGACAAAGACACCAAGATCTTCATCAACCCCACCGGGCGCT
>JAIRML010000105.1 GCA_031258665.1 Oscillospiraceae bacterium
CTATTACCAAATCGTCAAATGCTTCCGCGACGAGGATCTGCGCGCCGACCGGCAGCCGGACTTCACGCAGATCGACATTGAGATGTCGTTTGTAGACGTGGAGGACGTGCTCTCCGTCAACGAGCGGTTCATCGCCCATCTGTTCAGCGAGGTGCTGGGCGTGGACGTGCCGCTGCCGCTGCCGCGCATCCCCCACCGGGAGGCCATGCGCCGTTTCGGGTCGGACAAGCCGGATCTGCGCGTCGGCTATGAGCTGATCGACATCACTGACATCGCCAGGGGCTGCGGTTTCAAGGTGTTCTCCTCAGCCGCTGCGACGGGTGGGGTGCATCTCATCAACATGACAGGCTGCGCCGGGCGGTTCACACGCCGCGACATCGACGCGCTGTCCCTCTGGGTCAGGGACTACCGGGTGGGCGGGCTGGCCTGGGCGCGCCTGCTCGGCGGCGAACGGACCTCGTCCTTCGGGAAGTTCCTGACGGAGGCGGAGATGTCGTCCCTGCTCACCCGCGCGGGGGCACAGGACGGCGACCTGCTGTTTGTCATCGGGGATCCAAACGAGACGCGCGCGCTGACCGCGTTGGGCGCGCTGCGGTTGGAGTGCGCCCGGCGGCTCGGCCTGCTGCGCCGGGACGATTTTAAATTTTTGTGGGTGACGGAGTTCCCGCTGTTTGAATACAGCGAGGAGGAGGGCCGTTACGTGGCCTGCCATCACCCCTTCACGGCGCCGATGGACGAGGACCTGCCGCTGCTGGCTGCGGGCGAGCTGGGGCGCGTGCGCTCCAAGGCGTACGACATGGTGCTCTCCGGCACGGAGCTCTCCTCCGGTTCGATCCGCATCTTCGATACGCAGGCGCAAGCCGACATGTTTTCTGTTTTGGGCTTCACGCGGGAACAGGCCGAGGCCCGCTTCGGGCATTTGCTGACCGCCTTCCAATACGGCGTCCCACCCCACGGCGGCCTCGCCTTCGGTTTTGACCGCATCGTCATGCTCATGGCCGGCGCCGATTCTCTCCGTGATGTCATCGCGTTTCCGAAGGTGCAAAACGCCTCCGAACTGATGACAGCCTGCCCGTCCCCCGTGGATGAACACCAGCTGCGCGACCTCCACATCCGCCCCATCGGCGCGGCGCCCGCCGGGGAGTCCTGAGACAAAACCAACGTGGGCTGCACCCGCAGCCCACAACCCAAATTCTTGTTTTTTATTGCCGCTTCGCGGCAATAAGGTACCAAAACGGGGAGGAGGCTTTGACAGGCCTCCTCCCCGTCTGTTCGCCGCAGATGCAACCGGTCAGATTAATCCCCTTGACGTCAGGAAGTCGCGGGCCACGTCGGCGGGGTTCTCGCGCTGGCCGTCCACCCGGTAGTTGAGCTCCCGCATGGTCTGGTCGTCCAGGGAACCGGCCAGGCGGTTTACGAGTTCCACCAGCTCCGGGTAGGCCTCCGCCGCCTCCGCGCGGATGATCGGCGCCGCGTGGTAGGGCGGGAAAAACTGTTTGTCGTCCTCCAGCACCACCAGCTCATACTCCAGAAGCAGACCATCTGTGGAGAAGGCGTTTGTCACCTGGATCTCGTCGCTGTTGATAGCCGTGTAGCGGAGTGTGCCCTCGATCGCCACCTCGTCTTTAAACTCCATGTCGTAGGTCTTCTTCAGGTTTGGGATCCCGTCGGCGCGGTTCAAAATCTCGAAGTTCACGCCCAGCACCAGGCCCTGCGACACCTTGGCGAGGTCGGAATAAGTCTTCAGGCCGTACTGCTCGGCGGTGTCCGGCCGAACGGTGATCGTGTATGTGTTGTTGAACCCCAGCGGTTCAAGCATCAGCAGGCCGTAATCCCGATCGAGCTCCTGCGCCGAGATGTCGTAGACCTCGTCGGACGTCTTGATGTCGTTGTAGCCCAGATAGTTTGCGTACACCGTACCGGTGTAGTCGACGCACAGGTCGACGTCGCCGCTCTGCATGGCCGCGAACAGCACATTGGAACTCAGTTCGCGCTTGTACTCCACCCGGATATCCGTGTTTTCCTCCACCAGGATCTGAAGCGCGTTTCCGAGGATGTCCTGCTCCGTGTAGGCCTTTGCCCCGACGACAATGCTGCGGCTCTGCCCCGGCCCACAGCCGATGCACAACAGGAGGACCGCC
Organism: Oscillospiraceae bacterium; assembly: GCA_031258665.1. Lineage (GTDB taxonomy): Bacteria > Bacillota > Clostridia > Oscillospirales > UBA929 > JAIRTA01. The sequence continues at coordinate 2,142 of JAIRML010000105.1, forward strand.
GCCCCCAACAACAGCGCGATGATTTTTTTCTTCATATCGACCATCTCTCCTTTCTCCCCTTTCGGGGCCAATCCGTCTTGCCATTTGTGCGAACATTCAATTCTGACTTCCGCTGCAAAAAAGCTAAGGAACGGATTGGATATACTGAATAAACGTCCTCGTTCATTATATTTTTGCAGTAAAATCAATTCTGTTTAAAACAGGCGGGCGTCACCATTTTTTCCACGAGGGAAAACAGGAAGTCCATCAGCAGCGCCAGCAGACAGGCCGGGACAGCACCTGCCAAAATTTGGTAATCATTGAGTGTGCGGATGCCCGAGTAGATCAGATAGCCGAGGCCGTTCGCGCCGATGAACGCGGCGAGTGTGACGAGCCCCACCGAGGTGACGGCGGAGATGCGCACGCCCGCCATGATGACCGGCAGCGCCAGCGGCAGCTTGACCTTTGTCAGGACCTGGATCCGCGTCATACCGATCCCCTTCGCGGCCTCAAGCGTCTCCGCGTTGATGCCGGAGAGGCCTGTCACCGTATTTTTGATGATGGGCAGCAGCGAATAGACCACAACCATGAAGACCGCCGGTTTTTCGCCGATCCCCAGGATGGGGATCAAAAACCCCAGCAGCGCGATGCTCGGGATCGCCTGCACCACGTTGGCCACGCCCATCACCGGCTTCTTCATCCTCCGCCGATAGCTGATCAGCACCCCCAGCGGAACGCCGAGCGCCGTTGCGATGAAGATGGACAGCAGGGTGAGCTGCAGGTGCTGAAACAGCCGCGTTGCGATCTCTCCGGCGCTTTGGACCAGAAATGTGAACAGGTTCACGATGTCGCCGCCTCCGTTTCGTCCAGATAGGGCCGACTCAGCGTTGTCAGCAGGCTGCTCCTGGTGATAAGCCCCACCACAGTGCCCGCCTCGTCGAGGACGGGGACGGCGGAGAGCCCGCCGCGGTTCACAATCTGCAAGACCTCCACGATGTTCTCGTCGGGGGAAACTTTCTCGAACTGGCGCCGCATCACCCGTGAGACGGGGACACCCCGGTCCTCGCAGGTCTGCATCTCCCTCGCCGAGATGATGCCCAACATGCGCATGTTCTCCCCGGTGATCAGCAGACTGTCGACCTTGCGCGTGCGCATCCGTTCGATGCAGCGCATGACCGTTGTGTCGGCGGAGGCGCAGACGGGCGTTTGGATCATGATGTCCCGGGCCCGGATGAAGGCCGGGGACGACCAGATCCGGTTGCGGCCGATGAAGTCGGCGACAAACTCGTTGGCCGGGTACTTCATGACCGCCTCCACCGTGTCGTATTGTACGACGCCGCCCTCGTGGATGAGGCAGATCCGGTCGGCGATCTTCACGGCCTCGTCCATGTCGTGTGTCACGAAGACGATGGTCTTGCGCACCCGCGCCTGCAGGTCGGCCAGTTCGTCCTGGAGCTGGACCCGCGTCAGCGGGTCCAGGGCCGAAAACGGTTCGTCCATTAAGATCACCTCGGGGTCGCACGCGAAGGCCCGCGCCACACCGACGCGCTGCTGCTGCCCGCCCGAGAGCTGAGACGGGTAGCGGTCGAGGAACTGCGCCGGGTCGAGGCCCACCATCCGCATCAGCTCCACGCTCCGCGCCTCGACATCCGCCCGGTTCACCCGCTTGAGCCGGGGGATGATCTCGATGTTTTCCCGGACCGTCATGTGGGGGAAGAGCCCCGTCTGCTGGATCACATAGCCGATGTTCCGGCGCAGCTCGATCTCGTCCTGCGCGGCCGTGTCCGCCCCGTTGATGTACACCCGGCCGCTGGTCGGGCGGATCAGTCGGTTGACGATCTTCAGCAGCGTCGTCTTCCCGCAGCCGCTGGACCCGATGATGACCACCAGCTCGCCCTTTTCAATCTCAAATGAGATGTCCGATATGACCGTCTGTTGGTCATATCGCTTTGTGATGCCCTCAAATCGAATCATACTCCCCGCTCCTTTCCCGCGCGGCCGCTCCGGCTCGCCGCCGACCGGATGCCGCGAAGAAACAATCTGTCCCCTTTGGGCAAGTTGTTTCTTCGGACAGTATATCACGCCGTTTCCCGGGCGTCAACCGTTATGGCCGCAAAAAAGCGCGGCCGTATGTCCGGGCGGCGGACAGGTCTCGGCGCCGGTTCATCCGGACAGCAGCTTGACGGCGGCGGCGTAGGCCTGCTCGTTGCCGACGACATAGAAGATGTCGCCCTCGCAGAAAGTGGCGTAGGGCCCCGGCGAGACAATCAGCCGTTCGCCGCGCCGGATGGCGATGATCGTGCCCCCGGTGTTGTGCCAGAAACGCAGCTCGTCGGCCGTCTTCCCGATCACGGCCGCGCCGGCGGTGATCGGGAGCTCATAGGGCGTGAGAGGGCTGGTGCTCTTCAGCCGCTCGGCGGCGTCCACGAGGATCTGGATCTTCGCGGTCATCTCGGCGGACTCCTCCGCCTGCCGCCGGGCCCATTGCGTGATCTGCCGCTGCAGCGCCGTCACGCTCTCCACTTGCTGCTGGCGCTCAATGAACTCCCGCGCTTTCTGGACGGAGACAACCTCCACGCCGCTGCCCTTCTCAATGGCCAGGATGCCGACGTCTTTGAGCAGGTGGACCGCCTTGCGGATGGTCTCCGGCGAGGTCTTGTAGTGCGAGGCCAACACAGACCGGCCAAACAGCTTCTGCCCCTCCACATAGGTGCCGCCCACGATATTTTCCGCAATGCCGATGGCAATCTTTCGGTACGCCGATGTCGTGACCTTCTGTACGTTCTCCATCTGTGCGTTCTCCATGGCACTCCCCCACCATCCCTCCGGCGCGCCGCCGCCCAAATCTTTCCCTATTGTATTGCATATGGCGGAGAGGGTCAAGAGATTTCAAGAAACTTTTTTCACAGAACCGCCCCTCGTATCCTCATCACTTCACAGGTCACAGCCTCGCCGTCCATCTCTGTGGAAACTCTCCGTCACCGCCTGCGGCGGCGCCACCTCTCTTACAAAGAGAGGGCGCACTGCGTGCGCGCGGTCGGGGGATGCGGCGGGGGAAACTCTCCGTCACCGCCTGTGGCGGCGTCACCTCTCTTACAAAGAGAGGGCGCACTGCGTGCGCGCGGTCGGGGGGATGCGGCTCCGTCACCGCCTGCGGCGGCGCCACCTCTCTTACAAAGAGAGGGCGCACTGCGTGCGCGCGGACGGGGGGATGCGGCTCCGTCACCGCCTGCGCGCGGTCGGGGGGTTACGGCGCGGAGGAACGCCGCTCTGCTGCTTTTATTATCTTGGCGCATACATTGCTGAATGCGCAGTCGATTTCTATCACAAGAATACTTCGCCCCGTCAACATCACGCATAACACATCATCCCAAGCACCCCCGCAGGGCGCCGCATCCCCCGTCCGCGCGCGCCTTGCGGCGCGCCCTCTCTTCGTAAGAGAGGTGGCAGCGGCAAAGCCGCTGACGGAGAGTTTCCCCGCATCCCCCGTCCGCGCGCGCCTTGCGGCGCGCCCTCTCTTCGTAAGAGAGGTGGCAGCGGCAAAGCCGCTGACGGAGAGTTTCCCCGTGTCCCCCGTCCGCGCGCGCCTTACGGCGCGCCCTCTCTTCGTAAG